>JAFBAP010000047.1 GCA_019247695.1 Verrucomicrobiota bacterium
GTGGCGCGTGCCGGGTCTTGCTTGACGGTGGCAGAATTGCGGGTCAGGTCGAGGGGTAAACGCTGGGCTATGTTCTCTTGGCCCTTCGGGCCGTAAGACGGTCACGGCTGTCCCGCGCTGCCCTCAAACAATGTGGGTAAAGCTCAGGGATTCACCCTGGGCTATGTTCTACCGACCGCCCCTTCGGGTCTGAAAACCGCTTTGTCGCCGGCGTCGAAGCTCGACGGCATAAGTGGGTTAACTCACAGCAGGAACTTAAGTCAGGTGCCGACTGACTCTCGATCGAGGTCGGCGGCGTGTTCCCGGGGCCGGGTTTCCGCTGCCTGGCGGATTAGTTTGATCGTTCCGTCACAATCTTCTACCAAGGCCGTGCAACTCTCTATCCAATCACCCGTGTTGTAATACTCGGTTGCCCCGATCCTTCGTACCGTCGCCGTATGGAGGTGGCCGCAGATGACTCCATCCACCTTATAATCCTGCGCATAGCGGACAACCGCTTCTTCAAAATTGCTGATGAATGTGGCGACGTTCCTTACCCGCCCTTTTACATAAGCGCTCAGCGACCAGGGCTCGAGTCCCAGCAGGCGCCTGCCCAGATTAACAATCCCGTTGCTTCGCAGCAGCACCGTATACCCGAAATCGCCCGCATGCCCTAGCCAGCCAAGGTTCTGCACCAGGGCATCGAGTTCGTGCCCGTGGAACACCAGAATGCGCCTGCCGTTGGCCGTGGTGTGAATCGCGTGTTTCTGCAGGGTGACGCTTCCATACGTGCCCAAATAGCCGGTCACGAATCCGTCGTGATTTCCGGGAATGTAAATAAGTTCGGTGCCCTTCCTGCCCTTGCGAAGGAGTTTTTGGATGACGTCGTTATGTTCCTGGGGCCAGAAAATCCCGCGCCGCAATGCCAGGACATCGATGATGTCGCCGACGAGGTATAACCTGTCGAAGTCGTTTTCACGGAGAAAGTCCAGCAGCACACCGGCCTTGCTTCCTTTCATGCCGAGGTGAAAATCTGAAATCCAGCCGGTACGCCAATGGGCCATGCAATTTGTCCGGGTTACTCTTTGCACCGGCTTCATTTCATACCGCGGTGGTAATAGCAACCCGCCGATTGTTACAATTTCGACAGATACACCCGCGTCGTGGATAGATCGAATCGATAGACCGAATTCCGCGTGACTTTTCTTGACGTTTCCACCATCATGCCGTTCCTGCATGACCACGCTTCCGGAAGCGTCCCCAGTAAAGTCCCTGGCTGAAGAACTCGAAACCGTTCGCCTGCTCTGGCGCCAGTGCATCGAAACCTATGCGTCCGGCGTTGAAGCCACCCTCGACCAGGTTCAAGCCTCAGTCCGGGGCCAGCAAAGGGCGCGAAAACTTCCGGTCAGCAAGTTAGGGGATCTGCGAGACATGCTCGCCATGTGCCGCGGCCTCAACCTGCGACCGGAAAAGGGTCGCCGTAAAGACCTCAAAAAGATCGAGACCCTGATCGAAGAACTCCGCCTCCTGACGGAGCAATGGTGAGCCTTGCAGGCCGGCCTGGCCCGGTTGGTGGTCGGGTGCAGCCCTCTGGTTTGGCTGGCGCATCACCCGGGAGCGAAGATTTCGAGCCCCGGGAAGGCCGTTGCGTGCCCCCGAACCGTCGCTTGAACGCGTCCGCAACCGCGACGATAATGCCGCGGTGGTTTGTGACCGTACGCGCTTGAGGCAAGCCGGGACGGGATCAAGCGCGCGCTGGCCGCTGTTCCCCCCACGTTTGCGGACCGAAGCGCGAGGCCCTGCCACCCGGTCCGAAACAGGCTAAGCACTCAGACCCTTGTGCGGATTAAGTCCGATGAATTTACGACTAAAGCGCAGTGAGAATTTGAGACAGGGACTCCGGCGAATTGCCGAAGAACGGCTCCGGGAGGTATCGCAACTTGTAGGCAAAGACGGGCTCACGGCCGAGCCCGTGCACACAGCCCGAAAAACCATTAAGCACCTGAGGGCGACCTTGCGGCTCACGCGCGGAGCGCTCCCGGCCGAGGCACGCAAAGAGCGCAACCAGGTGTTGCGGGATTTTGCGGGCCGGCTCTCGGGGCCTCGCGATGCCGCGGTCACGCTGGCTGCCTTTGAGAAAGCCTACCGTGAAAGCCTGGACGCCGGTCGGCGTCCGCGGGTCCGGCTCCGGTGGGTGGCGCAGGTGCGCCAGGCCTTGCGCGGCCAGGCCCACGCGCCGGTCAAGGCCGAAACCTACCGGGACGCGGCTGAAGGCGTGCAACGGTTGGCCGGCAACGTGTTGCCCTTTGAGGATGACACCCGGAAAGACGACTGGACCGATACGGTCGAAACCGGCCTGCGAAAGACTTACCGCCAGGGCCGCCAGCTTCTGGCCGACATCCAAAACACACCGGATGCACCCGACGCGCAGTGGCATGAACTGCGCAAACGCGTCAAGGATCTCGGGTACGAATTGGCGCTGATCAGGAAGGTTAAGGGCGTCAAGCCGCTGCTGGCGAAACTTGACGAGGTCGGCGAAGCGCTCGGCGACGCGCGCGATCTGACCCTCCTGCGCGACTACCTGAACAAGGTGCCCGACAAACGTGAACTTACGTCCGAAGAACAACAAAGTTTCCGGCGCCTCCTGGCGCACATTGACCTCGAGCGCGGACAACTGCACCAGCGCGCGTTGAAGATTGCCCAGGGCGTATACCGGCGCGGAGGCAAAAAGTTCACCACGCGGCTGACGAAACGCTGGCGCTCCTGGTACACGGGGTAGGGGCAACACCGATAGGTAAAGGGGCGGTGAAAGATCTCTGACCACCCTCGCGGGGGGTGCTGTTCCTCACACACCTCCTGACTTTGGCTGGCCGCCAGGATGGCAAAACCGGCTCGTACACTTGCGACGGCAAAGGCTGCGGCGCACTTGGCTAACCGTCCATGCATGCACTAATTATCGAGGACGATCCCAAAACCGCCGCGTTCCTCTGTGAGTCGCTCCGTGAAGCCGGATGGTTTCCGGATACGGCGCGAGACGGGCAGGAAGGTCTGCAAAAGGCCCTGGCTGGAGATTACGCCTTCATCCTGCTCGACGTCATGCTGCCGCGCGGCGACGGCTGGTCGGTCCTCACCTCGTTACGTGAGAAAGGCAAGGCGACCCCCGTGCTGTTTCTTACGGCGCGTGATGCCGTCGGCGATCGGGTGCGCGGGTTGGATCTGGGGGCGGATGATTACCTCGTAAAACCGTTTGCGCTTCCGGAACTGCTCGCGAGAATCCGTTCCATCCAGCGGCGCGGGCTCGAGCGCCCGCCGCTGAGCTTGCGGGTGGCTGACCTTGAAGTCGACCTGCTGAAGCACACGGCCAGCCGGGGCGGCGTTCCGTTGCATCTCACACCCAAGGAGTTTGCCCTTCTGGCGTTGATGGCCCGCCATGCCGGCGAGGTTCTCGGACGCACGCAGATCGCCCGGCAGGTTTGGAAACTGGAGTTCGATGGCGGCTCAAACGTCGTGGACGTCGCGGTCACGCGTCTGCGGCGCAAGGTTGATCTGCCGTCCATGCGACCGCTGATCCGCTCGGTTTACGGGGTAGGCTATGTCCTTGAAGGCAGCTGAACCGGCTCCAGGCCCGGCGCGCAGCTGGTCGATCGTCTTTCGGCTCGCCCTGCTCTATAGCCTTTCTTCAGCGATTTCGTTCGGAGCCGTTGGCGCGTTCCTTTACCGCGCCTTGGGCGAGACCCTGGATTCCGAGGCGGGCACTGTGCTGGCCGACAAGGTCGCGGTCCTGCGCCAGATCGTCCGCGAACGTCCGCACCAGCGCGAGGCGTTGGAAGAGGAGGTCGAATGGGAAAGTGCCGCGCGCAAAAACTCGGCCTACTACGCACGCCTGCTTGACGCCGAAGGAACCGTGAAGCTCGCGTCTGCAGGGGCGGATGCCTTACTGCCGCCGGCATCCCGTTTCCCGGCCGCTGCACCGGTCGACCGCACCCTTGGCGCGACGGCCCGATGGCGCCGGGACGGTCACGCGCTTCTCCTGACGTCGGCCATCGCGCAAACCCCCGACCACGAAACCTATGTTTACCAACTGGGTTTGGACGTGTCCGGCCAGGAACGTGTCCTCGCTGCGTTCCAGGAAAAGCTGCTGCTCGCCCTCTCGATTCTCACCGGCCTTTCGGCTTTTTTGGGAGCATTGATCGCACAGCGCGGAATCCGGCCGCTCGAGAAGATTACCCGCGCCGTGCAACGCGTCAGTGCGACCGCCCTTGGGGAACGCATCGGCACTACCGCCTGGCCGCGGGAGCTGATTCCCCTGGCGCAGGCATTTGATAACATGCTCGAACGCCTGGAGGATTCCTTCACCCGCCTTTCGCAGTTCTCTGCCGATCTGGCCCATGAATTCCGTACTCCCCTCCACAACCTTCTGGGTGAGGCACAGTGGGCGCTCGTCAAACCTCGCACCGCCGAGGATTACCGCCGCGTCGTGCAGTCCGGCTTGGAGGAGTGTGAACGTCTGGCACGGATGGTTGAAGGTATGCTCTTCCTTGCCCGCGCCGATCACGGGACCATCCCGTTGCGCTGGGCCGAGATCCCCGTTTCGGAGGTCGTGCAGGAGTTGCTGGACTTTTTCGAGCCGTGGGCTAACGAACGGGAAGTCACCCTGCGAGCGCAGGGAGACGCGAAACTGCAGGCCGACCCGGACCTGTTTCGCCGGCTTTTGTCCAACCTCACCGCGAACGCGGTCGAACACACGCCTTCAGGCGGGCAAGTCGAGGTCCGATGTGAAGACCAGGGAACCGTGGTGGCGCTGACGGTTCAGGACACCGGAGAGGGCATCGCGCCGGAACATTTGCCCAGGCTGTTTGATCGTTTCTACCGCATCGACGCAGCACGGGCTCATCGAAACGGAAGCGGCCTGGGCCTCGCCATTTGTAAAAAGATCACCGAACTGCATGGCGGAACTATCTGTATCGAAAGCGTGCTCCGGCAGGGAACCGCCGTGCAGGTAGTTTTGCCCAAAAAACTCGCCACCCGGCACGCCCAAACGGTGCAATCATGACAATTCGGTTAATTTGTTACGACACTGTTAACTAACTTTCGTTGCCTCACCCGCCCTTTGGCCTTTAGTGCTGGCCTGATGGAATTCACCTGCCGTTCGACAGGTTGACTGCTTCAGCACCCTAAGGACTACCCCAATGAAAATGAGGCCTTCATTTTGCGGCGCCGTGCATCCGGTTGCGGCGCAGGTTGCGGCCCTGCTGGTCGCACTCGGTTCTGCACTTTCAGCTTCGGCGCAGGATCAGAACGACAACGTTACCCCCGCCGGACAGCTTCTCACCCCGACGGCTGCTCCGGGGTCCGCGTTCGAATACTTCAACCCCGAATTATCGAAGTACCCTGACTTCCGGCCGAGCGGTGGAGCCGCCACGGTCCTCAGCCCTGACAAAAAGACGATGGTGATCGTCATTTCGGGGTACAACCTGTGGTATGACCCGACCGGTAAACAGGATCCCGCGGCCTCCACCGAGTACATTTTTGTCTACGACGTAAGCAGCGGCAAACCGGTTAAGAAACAGGTTATCCAGATTCCGAACACCTTTGTCGGCGCAGCGTTCGATCCCTCAGGAAACACCCTCTACGTCGGAGGTGGTAAAGACGACGACGTGCACATTTTCACGCGCTCGGATGACGGTACGTGGTCGGACACAGGCACGCCGGTCAGCCTTGGCCACAAGGGAATCAACGGCGTCACCCCAAGTGATGCGCCGCCGGAAACCGCGGGCCTGGCGGTCACTCCGGACGGCTCGCGACTGGTCGTCTGCAACCTGGAAAACGATTCCGTTTCGATCGTAGACCCGCACGCCGGCACGGTGGTTGGCGAGGTCGACCTGCGCCCCGGTAAGATCAATCCGGCTCAGCAAGGCGTGCCCGGCGGCGAGTACCCCTATGGCGTGGTGATCAAGGGCAATGACCTTGCGTACGTCTCCAGCCTCAGGGACCGCGAAATCGTGGCGGTCAGCCTGGGGACACTGGGTGAGCAGCCGGCTGTCGTTGCCCGCATCAACGTCAAGGGTTCACCCAACTCGCTGCTGCTGAACCGGAACCAGACCCGTTTGTTCGTGACGGCGGACATGGAGGACGTGGTCAACGTCATTGACGCTAACACGAATTCCTTGCTGCACACCATCAGAACCACAGGTCCGGACTACGCGGTAGGCAACTTTCAACCCTACAGGGGCAGCATCCCCAATAATCTGGCGCTCTCGCCCGACGAGAAAACGCTTTACGTGACCAACGCCGGCAACAACTCGCTCGCCGTCATCGACCTGAGCGCAAGACGCGTCACGGGCCTGATTCCTACCTCGTTCTGGCCCACGGCCGTCGCCACGAGCCAGGATGGCAACTTCCTGTTCGTGACCAATTGGAAGAGCCCCGCCGGTCCCAACCCGGAACATTTCACCAACCCGATAAACAGCAACGCGGCAAACCAGTACGTGTTGCAGTTGGACAAAGCCGGGCTGCTTACCATTCCGCTGGTCACCGACCCGGGCACCCTGGATCAACTTACCCGCACCGTGGCCGCTAACAACGGCTATTCGGTGCAGCCGGACGCCAATGATCAGACAATGATGGCCGGGCTCCGCAACCGGATAAAACACGTGATCTACATCGTCAAGGAGAACCGGACCTATGATCAGCTTCTCGGCGACCTGCCTGAAGGCAACGGCGACCCGTTCATCACCCAGTTCGGGTACGATGTGACGCCGAATTTCCACCGGCTCGTGACCGATTTTGTCCTCCTGGATAATTTCTACACCCCGGGCGACGTCAGCGGCAACGGCTGGCCCTGGAGCACGGCGGGCCGGGAAACCGATTACGGCGTGAAGAGCATCACGGAAAACTACGCCGGCCGCGGATTCTCGTACGATACCGAAGGTACTAACCGCGACGTCAATGTCGGTTACGCAAGATTGGACCGGCGTTTGCAAGCTGCGCCTTACCTGACGAATGACCCGGACATTCTCCCGGGTGCCGTCGACGTCGCCGCCCCTGACGGGCCGGAAGGTCAGAAAGGAAAAGGTTATCTCTGGGACGCAGCCCTGCGTGCAGGGCTGGCCATCCGCGACTACGGCTTTTTCTGTGACCTGGTCCGTTACGGCACCACGTCGGGAAACACCGACATCAGCGCTTACCAGATCCCGCTCGAACGTAACCCGGCCTCGGTAAACCTGCAGGTCGCCTTTCCCACCAAGCCGGCCTTGATCCGCAACTTCGACCCTTACTTCCGCAGCTTCGATACCGCCTTCCCGGATTTCTATCGTGAAGCCGAGTGGGAGCGCGAGTTTGCAGCCTTTGACCAGAACGGCAATTTGCCGCAGCTCAGCTTCGTGCGCCTCATGGAAGATCACATGGGCAACTTCAACCGTGCCCTCGACATGGTAAACACGCCGGAGAAACAGCAGGCGGACAACGATTATGCCGTCGCCCGGCTGGTCGACCGGGTTGCCCACAGCAGTTACAAAAACGATACCCTCATCTTCATCTGCGAGGATGATTCCCAGGATGGTCCCGACCACGTCGACGCACATCGCTCGACGGCCTACGTCGTGGGGCCGTACGTAAAGCATAACGCCCTCGTCTCGGACCGGTACAGCACGGTTAACCTGATCCGTACGATCGAAGACGTCCTCGGCCTCGAGCACCTGAACCTTTACACTGCGACGGCACGCCCCATGACCTCGTGCTTCGACCTTAACCAGCAGGACTGGGACTTCGTCGCACAACCCTCTGCGTACCTCGTATTCGGCACGACCCTGCCCGTGCCTCAGAATCCGCCGGTTTCGGTATCAGGCGGAATTTCGACCCACGACGCGGCGTACTGGGCCGAAAAGACGAAAGACTTCGATTTCAGCCGGGAAGATAACCTCTTCGATCCGCAGCTGTTTAACCGGATCATCTGGGCCGGGCTCAAGGGAACGGCGCCCTACCCCGCGGCCCGGACCGGCCTCGACCTGCGCCGGAACCGGGAGAAACTGCTCGAACAGGCGGCAATTCTGTTCGACCTGGAAACCCATCTGCCGGGATTGGCAACTCAGACGCAGCAGTCCCGGAGGTAGTCTGAGCCGTGGTTTGGGGGGGGAACCGCTCGGGTATATCCGCCGGAAACGCACCTGCCCGGGCGTCCCCCTCGTACGGAAGGTCTGTTACCATTTCGACGGCTATGGAGGTAGAATTTTTGTCTTCCTTCCCAGGCCATGCCGGCGTTACACCTATTAGACCGTATCAACGGTCCAGGCCCAGCGGGCCGGCAGACGGTTTGATGGCCTGAAGGGCCAAAGGAACTTAGCCCAGGGGGTAAAGCCCTGGGCTATGTTCCAGCGCCCCTTCGGGGCTGAAACCCGGTCGAAATGTTACCCGGATAATCGTCTAAATGGTATGTCTATACGGATTGCGGGTCAAACGGATCGCTTTCAGCCGGTGGGAAGTTCACGTTTTGATCCGCAACCGGTATGTTTCAGAATTTGAATTGTACGCCGGCCACGTAGGTTTCCCCGTAAAACTCCCGCTGGATGGGGCGGTTTGTAGACCCTTCATAGACCCTGAACGCTTGGTTGGTAAGATTCTTTGCATGAACGTAGAGCCCTAGACCGTTGCAGAACCGATAGCTTACCGAAAGGTCAAGGTGAAACTCTGTATCGAAGTATCGGTCGGTCAATGTAGATGAGCCGATCGCCTCCAGGCTTCGGTCGGTGAATGTGGCCGCAAGGGAAAATTGGAGCCCGTACTTATCGTAAAAAAGACTGACGTTGTAAAGGTTCGGCGCGGTGTACGGGAGCCTCGTGGCCTGTGTGGGGTGCGCGTTTCCCCTGCTGTCGACGTAAGTGTAATTGGCGGCAATGCCAAACCCGGACAGGAAACCCGGCAGGAATTCGAATTCCTGCTGATAGTTCAGTTCGATTCCACGGGCGTAGGCGCTGCCGCCATTCAAGTAGGTAGTTTCCGTATAGTTAACGTTGTTGACCAGCACGTTAAGAGATCGTTGAAACACGTAATTTGCCAGCTCCTTATCGAACACGCCAACCGTAAACAGAGCCCCTTTGACGGGATAAAAATCGACCGCCAGGTCGAAGCTGTTATCGGTTGTCGGCTTTAAGCCGGGATTGCCGGAGGTGATTGTTCGATCAACCTGGTTCACGATTGTCGCCGCGGTAACTTGTCCGAAGGTGGGACGCCCGATCGCCGTCGAGTACGCAAATCGTGCCTGGAGATAGTCGGTAAACTGGAATTTCGCCTGAAACGAAGGGAACAGGTTAGCGTAGTTCGCGTAACGATTCACAAAGTGGTAGGAGGATGGTGTACCCGGGTCGGTCCCGGGCGCATTGGCGTAGGCGCCATAGTCAGCCTGTGTGGCCTCCAGGCGTACGCCGGCCAGCAAATTGAGCCGGCCGAACGAGATGTCTCCTTGCAGGTAACCCGCATAGACATTTTCCGTGTCGTCGAAGTAAGCCTGAAGCGCGGTCACCTCATCGGCGCGCGCGTTGCGCGCAAATCCGCCGCCGAAAGTTTTCATGAAGGCTTGGAACTTGGGAAGGCTTGGCGAAAATCCCAGGGCATAGTAACCTCCGTACACCGAATAGAATGAGCTGCCCGCAACGTCGGCTAGGGTTAAATTATTCTCTCCGCTCGCCGCAGGACCGTGGTATGCAGAATAGGTCTGCGGATCGTCGTAACGATCCTTGTCTCGGAACCGAAGGTTCGTGCCGAACTTCAGCGCGGCCGAGTAGCCGGCGAGGGTGATCGGAACGGTAACGTTGATGGCACCGGCGACTTCCGTATCCGTGCTGCCGTTGCGGTCGATAGTCAGGGAGCTGAATTTGTACTGGGTCGGATCAAAGGGCCTCGTGAGTCCGGGCGCACCTCCCAGAATGATCGTCGGGCGGTCTGCGGTCCCGGAATTATTGTAGGAAATCACCTCATCCTTCGGCGTGGCGAAGTTCAGGGTCGAATCGAGGGGACTGAAACTATACCCCTGAGCGAACGACCCTCGGAAATCCACGATCAGCGGACCCAACAACGCCCGGCCACCACCGGAGAGGACCTGGTTATCGTGGTGTTCCTCAGTTTTGTACCGGAGGCTTGAAAGAAGCTCGCCCCGGGTCGTCCGAAAGGTCCTGCTGTCCGGCCCGTCTGAGGCGGGGGCATCCGTGGCGCTGACTGCGGTATTCAGGTTGAGCAGGCTTAACCCGTAACGCACGTTCGACTCGACGTAACCGCCGTCGTCGAAATTGATGTAAAGCCGAAGATTTTCCGAGGGCCGGTAGTCAACCGAGCCGCCATAACCATACGTGCGGCGGTGGAAAGTGAATCTGTAGAAATCGAGCTCGTTGAGGAGTTTCGTGTCATAAGCGACCGGCGTGCCGTCGTTATAGGCGGCCTGAAAACTGTCAACTCCGACATGATCGTCATAATATGCGGCTCCCCCAAGCACACCGAATGGTCGTGGACCGGCCGCGTTTTCGCCGTTGGCCGGCACGGGGTTACCGGGCCCTTTGCCATCTCCGGACGGGTCCCGTCGGCTGGCAGCGGTGCCCTCCCGGTGCGAACTGAAGGGATTCCCGCCCGCGCCAAATCCGAAGGTGGTTCCGGCCGTGATTGAGCCGTCGATGATCGGGTAACCCGGTCGAAGCGGCAGGAAGCCGGACCCCATCCGGCCTTCGAAGGTGACCTTAGATGAATCAAAGGCACTGCGCGGAGTGAGCTCGATGGTGCCGCCCAAAGCCTCGGCATCCTGGTCAGGAGTATTCGATTCCGTTAATACGATCTGGCTCACCAGGTCAGAGGGGATCTGATTCAGCGAGACGTGACGTCCGAGTGCATCGGTCGCCGGCAAACGGACCCCGCCAAAAGTGACGCCGACGAGGTTGGGATCGATGCCTCGCACCGAGGCATACAGGCCCTGTCCCTGGTTGTATTGCAGCCCGATTCCCGGCAGCCTTTTCAGGGACTCGCCCAACCTCACGTCGGGGTATCGGGCGATTTCCTGACGCGATTGGACGACCTCCAGGTTAGCCGCTTCCTCGGTGATCTCTTCAGCGATGGGTTGGTTTTCCGGGTGCGGCGCCGTTCCCGTAACCACCATCGGATTGAGCATCTGTTCGGCCGTTATTCCACTTGCGTCTGCTGGATCCGGTGGACTGGACGCTTGCTGACATAGGGCCGTCAGGCAAGTAAGGAGAAAAGTACCGCCAACTGCAATCACCCGGTTTTGGAGGCGCCGGTAGAGCCTGTGAAGCCGAACGGTGCGTATTCGATGCATATTGCCTCTTTCCGCCTGTGTTTCATAGGGGGGACCGTGACGTCCGTGAATGCCGGAAATGTGACAAGAACGTCATGTTTTCGCCGGCTGACGCACGCGCGCCTCATGAGTGGCTTCGGCCGGAAACATGGCAAAAGTGTCACATTTCCACCCTTGTGAACGGACCCGGGCGGGTTAACCCTGCGATCCGAACCTCAGGTCGCTACGAAACACCTCCTCTATTATTCGAGTTCCAGCGTGGTCAGCCAGACGATTCGGGTCTTTGGCGTCTTCCTGTCTACTTCACAGGTCGGAGCAAAACCATTCGCGACCTTTGCGAGCGCGCTGATGCTCGTCGGCTTTTGCAACATGCTGCGCGACCTGGGCCAGGATCCCGCCCTCCTGAGCTTGCCTGAACTGAACCGGCGCTACATCCGATTTCATTTTCTGATCACCGCTGCCCTGGGCGTCCTTGCGTGTGGCATCATCTCGGCTTTGGTTTGGTGCAGCCCGTGGTTTATCGATCTGCAGCCGGTATTCATCTTCATGCCTGCATTGATCCTAACGGAGGCCGGCTATCATACGTCGCAAATCGTCGCCCAACGCCGGTTTGCGTTCCGGGCCATCGCGTTGATTGAGGTCTGCGCCGCGATAAGCTGGTTGCTGACGATCGTGCTGGTTTCTTTCTATCACCGCACCGCAGCCGGATTGCTGTTCGCCAACCTGATGGAATTCCTGGTCCGGGGAACGGGTTTGTTGCTGCTCGAGCATACCTGTTTGCGCCCGGTGACAGTCCCGAGAAAGGTCATCCGGTACTTCGGCCGGTACGCCAGAATTTTAACGATCCAATCCTGGATCCAACACGTGGGGGAACATACTGACGTAGCACTCTTACGCCTTCTATCAAACCCGGGCGAGCTGGGCGATTACGCGCGCGTCAAACAGGTATTGGGTATCGTTTTCTCCCTCGGCGTGAGGTTAGTCGACCAAGTGGCCGCCGCCACCTACAGCGCCGAGCAGCGATCACATACGTTGCTCAGGCGCTCGGTCGACCGCTTCCTGAAACTCACCCTTTCCGGCACGCTCGCGGCACTGGCAGGCGTCTGCCTTTTTGTGCTGATAACTTGGCGAGGTAGCCCCGGTGCAGACGTCAACCCGATGCGCCTGTGGTGGTGGGCGTTGCCTTTGTGCCTTATCCGCCCCGTTTATTGGAACTTTAACCTTTCGTTCAAAGCAACAAGCCGGCCGCAGCTGCTGCTCTCTTCCGTGTTGGTCGACACGTTACTGTTACTCGTTTTCGCGCTGATCTCGATTCCTCTACTCGGGGCGCGCGGGCTCTTCCTCGCCCTGATCATCAGCTCCGTCTCGACCGTTGCACTGCAGCGGCTCTGGTCGATTGAATTTCGAGGCTCGCAGGTTCCTCTGCCGGCCGTTCTCCCGGAACAAAAAGGCGTGTGACGGTATGGGTTTCTGGAATTTTGGAGTGTTCTTCGGCGCGCTCATGGGCGCGGGTGTTGAATTCCTGGAAGTGGTGGCGATCGCGTATGCGGTCGCCCGTTCGGGTTTCCCTCGAGAGGCGCTGCGTGGAACCGTGGCCGCCGTTGTCCTGGTTGGGCTTCTGGCACTCCTGCTCGGGCCACGACTGGCCCTCTTCCCGATCCGCTGGGTGCAGTGCCTTGCCGGGTCAGCGCTGCTTTACTTCGGCGGCAAATGGATCCCCAAATCGGTCCTCCGCCTGGCACGCGGGAAGCGTGCAGGGTGGATCGAGCATCCATTGAAAGGCAAGAAGCTGGAGTCACTCGGAAATTCGCGCCGGTTTAACCACCTGAACTTCATCATTATGATGAAGGGCGCCGCCGTGGAAGTGTTCGAGGCCGTCCTGATCGTGATGAGCATCGCGCTCGGTTCAAAAGCTTGGCTGGAAGCCATCTCGGGCGCTTTTTGCGCCGCCGGGGTGGCCGTCACGATCGTCCTGCTACTCCATGGTTACCTGGTCAGGCTCCCGGACGTGCTCCTGAAGCTCGGGGCGGGGATCTTATTTGCGAGTTTTGGCACTTTTTGGCTGATAAAAGGTGTCGGCCTGGGAAGGCACCTGAGCGATTTCAGCTTACCCGCCGTTGCGGCGATTTACGCATGCCTCAGCTTCGGTGCAATTTGCTGGATGCGTTGGCGCGACGCGCGCGGCGGGCCCGCAGAGAACGCAGAAAAGAGAGAACAGCCACAGATCACCCGGATTAACACAGATTAAGGGAATGCCTCCCCGTCACTCCTTAAGGCGTTTGCGGATCGCGTCGCAGACAGTCTCGAGCACCTTGACGCGGGCGTACCGCTTGCAATTGGATTCGACGATCGTCCACGGGGCGTACGGCGTGGTCGTGCGGTGCAGCATCTCCTCGACGGCATCCCGGTACTGATCCAGCTTTTCCCGGTTGCGCCAGTCCTCGTCGGTTATCTTCCACTGCTTGTGCTCCAGTTGCTGGCGTGCCTGGAACCGGCGCAACTGCTCGTCCGGATCGATGTGGAGCCAGAACTTCAATAAAACCATGCCGAAATGGACCAGTTGCTGTTCCATCCCGTTGATCTCGCGGTAGGCCCTTCGCCATTGGGCCTCGGTGCAGAATCCCTCCACCCTTTCGACCAGGACGCGACCATACCAGGTCCTGTCAAAGATCGTGATGTGCCCGGCTTTCGGCATCTGCGCCCAGAAACGCCACAGGTAATGGTGAGCTTTCTCGATGTCGTTCGGGGCGGCGATCGGCACCACCTCGTATCCCCGCGGATCCAGGTTCTGCGTCAACCGGCGGATGTTGCCCCCTTTGCCGGCGGCATCCCATCCCTCGTACGCGATAACGACGGGGACTCGTCGCCGGTAGATTTCATGCTCCAGTTCACGGAGCATCACCTGGGCGTCCTTGACACGGGCGTCGTACTCGTCGGGAGACAATGACAGGGACAGGTCCACCTGGTCGAGCGCACTCGCCTTGAACGCCTTGGCCGTGAAAGATGACTCGGCCACGGGCCGCGCCGGCGCCGGCTCGGCCTTACGTAGCCAGGCCGCCATCCCCCGCTCGAGTCCATCGATTACCGTCGAGAAAATCTTGAGCGTGGCGAACCGCCGGTCATGAGCCTCGACCACCGTCCAGGGAGCATAGTCGGCATCGGTCTCAATCAGCATGTCCTCGGCTGCTTCCAGGTAGCCGCCGTAGCATTCGTGCTGCCGCAGGTCGGCCTTCGTCACCCGCCAGGCCGTCGTCGCGTTCGCACGCAGGGCGTCGAACCGTCGCTTCTGCTCGCCCTTGGAGATGTGGAGGAAACACTTGACGATGATCACCCCCTCATCCGTCAGCTGCCGCTCAAACAAACGGATGTCCTCGAACGCTTGGCGGAGTGCTTTCCCTTTGACCTTGCCTTCGACCCGGTCGGTCACCACCCGGCGGTTCCAACTCCGGTCGAAAATGGCCAGCCGCCCCCGGGTCGGCGTCCGTTTCCAGAATCGCCACAAAAAGGGGTAAAACGCCTCCTCCTCCTCCGTCGGGCCCCGGGCGCTATGCACGGTAAATCCCCGCGGGTCAAGCGGCAGAATCATCTCATTGATAAGCGTGCCTTTGCCGGCCGCACTCCACCCTTCGAAGACGACGATGACGGGGATGCCCAGCGCTTTGATCTCTCGTTGGAGCGCGGCCAGTTTCAGGTCCGCCTCAGCCTTTAGCGCCTTGTACTCCGGTTTCGCGACCTTTCGCGACAAATCAATGTTCCTGAGCATCGTTCCAAGGGGGGTAAAATTATGTTTTGCCGGATGCTTGTCAGACGCAAGTTGACCCGGCTTACGCAGTTAACATCACACCATTGCATCCGCGCAAGCCGTCCCGCAAACGAACCCGCTACTCGTTGGCATGGATGAAACCCGATCGCACCGGAGCGACTCCCTGCCCGCTGCCGGCGGCGACAAGTTTCCGCAGAATTGAACGGTCAGGCCGGAAAATATCGCGGAATACTCACAAAAATTAGTAAATCCACGTCCCGGCCGTCCGTTGATCTGTTCAGTGCCAGAAGAAAATGAATGCCGGAGAGCTTCCTCAGTACCTCACCCCGCTCCAGTTTGCGGCGATCACTCACTCTCATAAACGCAGCATCCTGAATGCCATCGCCACCGGGCGTATCCGTTGTGAACGCCTCGAGCCTCATGTCCTGATGATTCCCGCGAGCGAGATCAGCAGACTCCACCGCCGGGAGAACCCAGGCGCCAAGGCGATATTCCAAAAACGCTAGAGGCTTTTCCGGGTGTGGTAAAGACGGTGAAGCCGTTGCCAAATACCCTCCGGACTGAACGCGGCGCCGGGTGTCGGGGGTCGGGGGCGAGCTTGGGGCAGAGCCGCCGATCTCAAGGCTTCCGTTCCTCTTCCCGCCGTGGTCGCCGTGTTCCGCCGTGTTCGCCGTGTGAACTCTTACGTTGTGCCCGCCAGTTCACCGTGCCCGCCGTGTGCCCTTAAATCTGTGTAATCTGCGTAATCCGTGGATGTTTTCTCTTTTCTGCGTCCTTCTGCGTGTTCTGCGGATAATTCCTCTCTTCCCGCCGTGGTCGCCGTGTTCCGCCGTGGCGCCGTGTGAACTCTTACGTTGTGCCCGCCAACCCCGCTGTGCCCGCCGTGTGACCGTGTGAACTCTTACGTTGTGCCCGCCAGCTGGAGGAGGTTGTACGCAGGCAAGACCACGAAACCGGCTCCGATACTGCCGGGGGGATTGCTGACTTAACCCGCTATCGTGACCTCTCGTCGCTGCGCGTCGTTAGTCCCGGTGCACGAAAGGATCGCCCGGATCGATCGTCACTGCGGTGCCGAAAATAACAGAGTAGTTCCACGGTTGATCTAACGTCACGTCTTAAGAAGGCCCGTAAATCCGCCCACCCAGAGTGTGGTGAGTATCCACCCGGCGATGATGTGAAGCCAAAGGTAGCAGCGCAACATGCTGCCGTTCAGGTGAAGAACAACCCTGCTCAGATGGAGGTCTGAACTCCGATTCGCATTGGGAATCCAATGTGACTCCATTCCCAATTTCACCAGCGGCACGAATGTTTCCAGGGAATAGATCAACGCGTTGAATTTTGGATAACGTTCTTTTAGCTCCGTCTCGTCGCTGTCGGCATAATAGGCGTCACCGGCGGTTGGCATCACAATTCGTTTATGGTAACCGATCTTGAACAGGCCTGCACCGATTATGACGATCACGATACTAAGTAAAAGGGCACGCCAAGGACGATAGCCGTAGCAAATGAGCTTCCCAAGGGTGTGATACCAGAACCAGTTCCAAGGCCCATTCGAGTGCCGCCCGGCATCCCTGTTTTTGGCGATCATCACGTATACAGCTTCCTCGTGAAGCCCCATGCCGCGTAAAGTCGCGGCGAGCTGTTCGTAGGGTTGAGACAGAAACTGATCCCGCTGCCGGTGAAGCCACTGGACCTGGTTACGGGCATCGTCCGGTCGAGCTTTAGCATCGATTACATCGTAGACAAAGCCGTGAAGGAGCAGGTTACCCTTTTGCGGCCAGCTCTGCCTGTCATTCAAGAAGGTCCCGACTTTTGCAAACTGCAGGTCAAGAGTGAGTTTCTCACGCTGGTCAACACCTTCCAACATGAAGTTGTGCCCGATACGGCCGTTCTTGAAACTCACGTTTCCCTCCGCAGTAAAATGATCACGCAAGAAGACGCTTCCCATGATTCTCACCGAATCGGCTTCGAGGGCACCAACGTTCGTCCCATCCTTGAAAAATTTCCCGCCTTCACAGACCAGATCTCCGCCGATCGTTGCGCCTTGGAGACGCACCGTCCCCCTCATCACAAGATCCTGGTTCAACAGGACGTTGCCGCCAATCTTGGCCGAACTGGCATCCAGGGCCCCATCCTCGGACCCGATAAATATTCCCTTGGAACACTCGAAGTTGCCGCCGATATCCGCGTTGTACAGCCAGACCCGGCCGTTGAATCTGGCACCGCGTAGAAAGAGGTTGCGATCGATTCGGATCGAGTCGAGGCCTAAGGCGTTGTCTTTCGCACTTTTAAACTGGCCTCGGTCGCACTGAAAGATCCCGCTGACCGTTGCGTCGATAAAGTTTACCGCTCCCTCGAAATGGGCAGCGACCAATACCACGCTGCCGCCGATTCGGGCCGATCTCGCGATCAAGGCTCTGCCATCCTCAGGGTTGCTGGCGAAAGTGGCTGCAATACACTCGAGGTCGCCTCCGATCGTTACGCCGACGAATTCTACCGTTCCGTTGAATTGGGTTCGCCCCAGCGATACGTTGCTGCCGATCTTGGCCGAACTGGCATCCAGGGCCCCATCCTTGGACCCGGTAAATATTCCCTTGGAACACTCGAAGTTGCCGCCGATGGCCGCATTGTACAACCAGACCTGGCCGGCGAACGTGGCGCCGCGCAGGAAGAGGTTGCGATCGATTCGGATCGAGTCGAGGTTTAAAGCGTAACCTTTTGCGTTTGTAAAGTGACCGCCGTCACATTGAAAGATCCCGCTGACCGTTGCGCCGTTGAAAATCACCGCCCCTTCGAAATGGGCAGTGGTCAACAGCACATTGCCGCCGATCCGGGCCGAACTCGCAATCAAGGCTTTGCCATCATCAGGGTTGGCGAAAGTCCCCTCGCGACACTCGAAGTTGCCGCCGATGGCTGCGTTGTACAACCAGACCTGGCCAGTAAACGTGGCGCCGCGCAGGAAGAGGTTGCGATCGATTCGGATCGAGTCGAGGTTTAAAGCGTTACCCTTTGAGTCTGTAAAGTGACCGCCGTCACATTGAAAGATCCCGCTGACCGTTGCGCCGTTGAAAATCACCGCCCCTTCGAACTGGGCGTTGTCCAGGAGCACGCTGCCACCAACCCTGGCTGAGCTCGCGTCAAGGGCGGTCCCATCAGCGGCGCCGAGAAACTTGCCGGCGGTACACTTAAGGTCGCTGCCGACCGTGCTGTTCGTGAGTTCCACCTTTCCCTCCACGTTGAAGCCGCTGCCAAGGTTGATTCCGTCTTCGACGTGCAAGCCATCCGCCTCCACCCCTTTAACGAAAGAGCCACTCAGATTTAAGGACCGCAACTGGCTATGCCCGAGGACGATCTCACCATCGAAAGCGCAACTCACCAGTTGCAGCGGAAAGGGGATTTGCAGGCCGTGCAGATCTAAAGTTCCCTTGATGCGGACGCCGGACAGAGAAATGCCGCGTATGCTCACGAGCTTTAGCGCTGCCGGGTCGGTACATAACCACCGGAGTCGCTCCGGTCTGATCATCCGCCCACTTCGCCAGCTGGCAGCCTTTGCCGGATCAACATCATCCGTAGCCGTTTCCCGGCCATCAGCTTCTCCTCCGCTAGCCGCCGCTCGGAAGAGCTTCTCTTCCGCCGGCCAGTTCTCCTCGTGGAAGTGTTTTCTCGCCAACTCGAGCAACGCCGCTCCCTGCGCGCTCGCATGGGATTGAGTGGCGAGGACCGGGCCGGCACCGAAAGCGGCAACGGCGAGTGCTGCCGTAACTAACGTCCAAACGCCCCGAACATCGCTTGGCCTCTCGCGAGAGGATGGCTGATCCAGGCGCATCCTGACCGCCGCGCCTGAGCTGAAGATTATCTCCGTCATAGCCAAAACTGGGTTCTAACCACCGCAATTCGAATGGATGCGCACAAAGGTGCCGCGTGCGCACCGCTCTCGGTTACCATCCCGCATTGGAATCGAAATTCTCGAACATGCAATGCCGAAACTACCCCGTCCGGGAACTCTCACCCGAAAGTGGTATGGCCCAGGCCGCGGGAATGTTATCACGTCGAGCTGATCCGTGTTGCGTCTCGCGGTCATTTCTGTCGTCCGTCCTAATCAACTCTGCATAGACAATAAAGACGTCGGATTTCGTGGAAGTGCCTGAATTTAAATCGTTAAAATATTATGGTGATAAGCCCTGCTCATAACCGTTCCCTGAAGCTGTCCATGGCAGTCTTGCTGTTTCCACTCGGTTTGGTTGCCGAGGATTTCTCGAAGTTTAAGGATGCGGGGATATTTTGGCAGTACATTCAACAGCTGTACGGGACGCCCCTGGGTAATGCCGCCTCCCGGGAAGAAGCCCTGAGAATGCTGCGCGACAAGGACCACGCGGTCGAAGAGGCTGCGTCCGCGTTCTGCCGCCGATTTCCTCAAGACCCTCACCGGTGGGATGCAAAAATCCTTCAAGTCCGGATCGCCCCGGTGTTGGCACGCCTCGATAATAAGGAAGCTCCGGACGATAAGGATACGGAAAATCTTCTTCACCTAATACAAGAGGCTCTCGATGCTTCGGAACAAGCCAGGCAAGAGGCGACATTTGAATTGATCAGGCTCCACGCCCGGCAGGCTGAAGGCTCGACCGATCAAACTATCGTTAGGGGACTGGATGAGGAAATCCGGAATTTTATAGGAAAATACCCGGAAGACCAACGCAGCGACGATCTGAATCTGTACCGGGCCCGGCTAATCGCCAAAATGGATCCCCCCCAGTCGGAGAACCTGCTGAAGAGCCTGACCTCAAGTAGCAACAAGAACATTGCTGCCGAGGCAAAAATGGAGATCAGGAAAGCCGAACTCATGCGCCAGCCGCTGGACCTCAGCTTCCAAGCCGTCGACGGCCAAAGGGTTGATCTGCAGGCGTTTCGTGGTAAGGTCGTGCTGGTCGACTTCTGGGCCACTTGGTGCGGCCCGTGCATGCGCGAAGTGCCGAAGGTCGTAGAGACTTACAAAAACCTCCACGATCGTGGATTCGAAATCATTGGTATCTCTCTTGATACGGACGTTGATCAAATGCGGTCGGTTACCGGGTCGATGGGAATGACGTGGCACCAGTACTGCGATGGTCAAGGGTGGCAAAACAAGCTCAGTTCCGCGTATGGAATCAATTCCATCCCGACGACTTGGCTCTTGGATAAACGGGGTTATATTCGTTATGTAGGTCTGAGGGGTGAAGCGCTCTCAACACGCATTCAGGAACTGCAGGCGGAGTGATGTCGCAGGGTAGTCGGCCTTCCCCTGTCTGGGTCTTTGCCTATCCTCATAGATGGAAGGCGTATTCCGTCTCCAGATCTTCCTGAACCTCACGTTTGGCATCCTCCTGTGCTATTGCGGGGAACTGGCAAAGGCTGCGCTGGTCACTGACAAGACCAGCTCAACCCTCCTGAGAATGGGTGTAAAAGCGGATCGGACCGGGGCGGGATCTGCCCCGTAACTAACGGCCACCGGCCGTGCTTGGCTCACCTGTTTCGTCTGGTGCCTGCCCGGTTAGAAAGCTCGGACTCGGACCGAAACGTTTCGGGCCAATACGTATTTTTCCGTATTCCTCCAGGCCGGTGGCTCCTGTTATCCCTGGATCACAAGATGGCATGGTAGATAGAACCTCCACCCAATACATTCTCGTTAAAGGCCAGCCCGGCCTGAAAGAAACCAGGTTTGCGCTGGGACCATCCTCTGTGAACTTTAAAGCTGAACCCCTTTTCCGAAGCATCGGGCAAGAGGGTGCGCTGGGGGCCGCAGCTGCTGACAAAACGTGGTACGCGTTCGAACCCTCGGTTCCGGTGGATCAGCCAAATTTATGGAACCTGTGCCACTCACGGGTGCAAAACGGTTTAGGCGTTGCGGACGGAGCGATCGAGTTCGCGGAGCCCGATTTGCAGCAACAATGGATCGTGGGCGAAGAGGCAGGTCTTGGGATCGCGATGGCGAGGACGTGCGCGGTTGCGCAGGATCAGAACCAACACTACCCGACCGCACCCGATCCCTTCGGGGTCCGTGACGCTGACCACTCACAATTCGACGCTGCGCTCGCGGCTCGGACGGGCGCGTCCGGCGTGGCCAGGGTTCGTGTGGCCCATCTTGACACGGGGTACGACGCGGAGCACCGTGCCCTGCCCGGCCGCTTGAACAAGGTCCTCCAACCTAATCTTGTCGATGCCGGCCGCCCGGACGATGCCTCCGACGACACCACCGGCACGTTGGGCATCCTGCAGCGCTCTTCGGCGTTGCTGGCGGCGCGTCCACCCAAGATGCCAATGAGCGGCTCGCGACCGCCGTCATTCCGGTGAACCACGAGATGGCTCTCAAAAAGAGGTGGGGCGAATGCCTTTGCCTGAACTCGTCGATGCTCTGCACGAGAGGGCGGCCAAAGGCGGGTTAAGGACCGATGAAGATTCCAAGGATCCGATCCAAGGGGTGGAAGTTGACCCGCTCTACTTTGACCCATCTTAGACACCACAAATTTGTAAGTAACTGGCCAAGAAAGGGTTACAAAAGTGCAAAAACGCTTTGGCACTACATTTCGCCTTACGCGGCCGGGGCGGAAATGTCGCGCAAGGTCGGCGGCGCGGCCGTCCCGGCGGCCCGCAAGGCCGCCAAAGCTTCCCCATTGAGCTGACTCCGAAGTAGAAAGCGGCGGCCCTGGTAGGTGAGCTCCGCTTCCTGCAGGCCCTCCAGGCCTCCAAGCACTTGGGCCCATTCGCTCGCCGCCTCGGCTTGCTTCAGGCGCCGCTCTAACTCCACCTTCAGCAGCAAGGCCAGGAAACTGCAAAAGACGTGCCCGCGGATGGCCGCGTCGCTTTGGTGGTAGATCGGTCGGGTTTCCAAGATCGACTTGGCCGTGCGAAAGCTCTGCTCCACGGTCCACAGCGTCTTGTAGACGTGGGCGACGGTTTCCGCGTCATAGGCGGTGTTGGTCCGTAAAACCCACAGCCCGTCGTAGCGCGCCTCGGCTTTGATTTGGGCCTCATCGATCTGGAAGTGACCCTCGCCCTCCACTTTCAAACACCGGCGGTAGCCCTTGTTGCCCACCAGGCTCTTGTCGCCTTGGCGTAGTTGCTGCCGTAGGTGGGCGACAATGGCTTTGCGATCATGGGCGTCGTTACGACGCTCTTCCTCATTGAGGCAGACCACGTAGCGGCGCTCCTCGACCCAGACTTCCTTGAGTTTGAGCGGGGCCGGATCTTTGGGGTTCTCCCGTTCCGGCACGCTCTCAAACCAACGGCCCCGATGCCCCAGCACCTTGGTACTGACCTCCTTCTGGCGGCGCATGCATACCCCCACGATGTAACCCACCGGGGGCTGACTGCCTTCAAAGGCCGCCAGGATTTCTTGGCTGACCATGCCCCGGTCGGCCACCACCGTGACCTGCCGCAGGCCGAAGCGGCGCCGCAGCCGCTGCATGACCGGCACCAAGGTGGTGACATCGGCGGGGTTGCCCGGCCACACCTCGCAGCAGATCGGGTTGCCTTGCACATCGAGGGCCAAGCCTACGACCCTCTGGCGCAGGTCGGGCCGGTGGTCCTTGTTGAAACCCCGTTCGCCGAGCTCCTCCCCACCCTGGCCTTCGAAGTAAAGGCTGGTGGTGTCGAAAGAGACCAACTCCACTTCGGTGAACAGGTCGCGCCGGCGGTCGAAGAGCCGCTCTTCCAACACGTCTTTGGTGCAGCGCACCGGGCCGTTTGCGGGTTGCGCTTTGGCCGGCAGCGGCTCGCCCAAAAAGGCCATCGCCCGGTAAAGGTGGTGCAACCCGAGCCCTTCGGTGCCCGGCAGGAGGTAATCGTCGCGCCAACGTTCCGCCGCGCGGTCGCTGCCGCTGGCAAACAACCGGTGGAGTACGGTCAGGTAGATGGCCCCCGTTCGACGTCAAATTCGAAGCGCCGGCCTTTGAGCAGCGCGCGCAACGCTTCCGGGAGGCCGCTTTCTTGCCACAAACGGCCGAAGACCAAGTCGGGCCCGATTCGGCGCACGGCCACCGGCTGGGTCCCACCGGCCGCATGGGCGTCTAGCACCGCCAAGCCCTCGCAGTGGCGCACCCCCGAGCGCATCAGCCGATCCAACTGGCCGCTCTGTTGCAATAGGTCGAGTCGGCCCAGCGTCGCGATGACCTGCTGGCGGACTTTCTTCCCTTCCCGGACGCTATGGGCAATCTGCAGGTATCGCTAGGTGCCGGCGGGTTTGACGCGGAAGAACATGGGGCGAGCGGCTTGGGTCTACCCCCAGCAACCACACCCCGCGTGCCAACGCAATGAAAAAGGAGAGAGCGACCGAAGAATTTGCACTACATTTTCGAGTTCCTAACGCGCTAATCGCCCGCCAGCCCGCTCTGGGAACGGCTCCCGCAATTTTGCCCGCCGGATAACTGTCCAAGATCGGCTTGAGCTAACTGCTCGAGCAGGAGCGGCTGTGGAATAATAATTCTCGCTGTACATACTGCCGGGCAAACTGTGCCAAGAGGCGTTAAAACGTAAGGCGTAGCCGCGCGGAAAAGATATTGATGGGACCCCGGTCTTCGTTAAACGCGGGATTAACTGCCAGCTGATAGTCGAGCGCTACGTTGATACCTTTGAAAAGTTCGCGATTGTAGTACGTCTCGATAACGTTCTCCAGACCGTAATGGGGAAGTTTGCCATCTCCGACCTCAATTCCGAGTCCCCCGTCGCTTAGGTATTCTCATTCCGCGTGACCGATACCGTCCAGCATCTCAGCCAGGCCGACGGCGTCATTTGGACGGTGCCAACCAGTCCCTTTGAGCGAGAGCCCAATTTCCAGGCTTCGCGTGGCATCGGAGAATTGGTAGGTCTCGTAATTTGCGTCTCGCCAGCCAAGCCGGAGGAAGCCGCCCAGATCCTTGGTGATCTCTTGTTCGACGTTGAGCACGATTCCATAGGAATACCGGTACCGTCGAGTATCAGCCAGGTCCGGCATCTCGGTCGGGTAGTCCAGCATGGCGGCCTTATAGCTGCCCATTGAGGCGCTCATAAGATAGCCCAGGAGACGCACTTTCCCCGGGTGACCCCAAAGCGCGTACCGCCCTTCCAGTTCTGCTTCCTGTTGCCACGCCCGGAGATAGTGACCGTCCGTTGCGCTCCCGTCTGGCACGCGTGCAATCGTAAAGATACCCCAGCGCGCCGCCCAGGCTTTTTGGTTCAGCTCCAAGGTCAGGCCCTCTGCGTACCCGAGGGCGTCCTGGGCATAGTCGTAAACCAAAGCGTCCACAGCGGCCCAATTCATAAAATCTCCCCGCCCGTCATGCGCGTACTGATTGTTGTCAAACAGGTCGGTAACGGCGAACCTGCCTACCTGCAAAGTCAGTCGAGAGATGTCCGCCTTCCCGGCAAGCTGTAATGCGCCCGCATCCAGGTCCTCCTGCTCGCCTCCAAATCCCCAGACCTGACGCAAGAAAAGGTGGGGAATGTTAAAGTCGCCGCGGTATTGACCCGTCTTATAGGCCATGGCATTCGAAAAGGCGCCTAACCCATGGGCTTCGGCGAAACCGAACCCCTGGTAATATTCCGGATTAAAATAGATTTCTCCGCCAGGCCAAACGCGAAAAGCAAAAAACAAATCGACATCGGAAGTCTGACGGAAGTTATCGCTCGGATACAGGCTTTGAGGCCCCTCGTAGGGCGAATGAAACCCGGGTTGGCCCTGAATGACTTCCACGGCGTCAAAGTGGATCGCCCAGTTTTGATGCTCCCCTGAATTTTCGTTCTCAATGATCGGTATCTTGTCCTTCGGTGGCGTCTCTTCACTGGTGGATTTCTGCCCGAAACTGGGCAACGCGTACCGGATGCCGGCCCGGGTCGTGATAAGCTCGTTTCGCAAGTTCGCGGCAAAGTTATAGCGCGCATCGGCAAAAAGCCCGAGATTCGGATTCAGACGGTATTCGATGCCTCCCCCGACATCCGCAAGAATCCCGGTTCTCTCAACGTACCTTTGAACGCCGGGCGTGGAGCTCGGGAGACCGACCCGTTCACTATAAAATTTGGCGGCCCCGCCGAACACATAGGGAGCGACATGAAAGTTGGGTAGATAATCGTCCAGTGGAAGCCGTAAGATCAGGTTGCCCGTCATCGTGCCGCCAAAACTGCCTCCGGGCATCTCATTAAACGCATCACCGTCCACTGACATGCCCAAATACTTAAAGTGGAAGTAATTGGCTTCCAGACCGTCCCCCAACGCGTGATTCCCAATGCCTTGATGGTTCTCGCCGTAGGTGTCCAGATAACTGCCGAAAACTCCGACGCTGATTTCGTTACTTCGGAAATAGCCGGCTGAAGGCGGGGGCGCGGCGAGATCGTTATTGATTTGCTGACCAGCGAACACTCCATACGGCGCGAGCATCACGACGCTTAAGGCGATGAGCTTTTCCATTTCTCAAATTGGACCGTCCTCGGACCGTCGAGGCAAAAGTGATATCAGATCCCGCCGCGAAATAGCCAGCAGAGATAGAGGTCGTTTGGCGAGGGGGAAAATTAATGAACCCTTCCACGGCGTACGTAAACCCCGGGCTAGGTTCTCCCGCCCTTCGGGGCTGAAACCCGGTCGAAATTCTACCGAAATAACTATCTAAACGGTATCACACGGGCATCAGCCCTTCACGCCTCTCCTCCGCCCCGGTTTTTCTCCATGTTCGGCTTCCCTGCATTGCCTTGAAGGTTTCCCTGCCCTCGCGATCCGGTAATCGGCGTAGCTCATTTCTGCACGTTTGAGCAGGGAGATTGATCCTTGCTCCTCTGCCATTTGGATGGCCTTGCTGAACGCGGCCTGGATTTCCATCTCGTCGGCACCCATCGCGGCCAGATACACCCCTCGAAACCGGAACAACTCTGCGCACCACGAACGTTCTTCCGAGCTTTCGGCCACTGCTTCCGCCTCCCTGAGCGCCTCCAGGGCTTCCGAGGTACGATCCACAAGGTGCAAAGCTTCCGCCTTTATGACGAGCCAGGATGGCAGACCCAACCTCGTGCCGGTCGCCCGGTAGTCCCGCAGGCCGTCCTCAATCCACGCGATACCTTCTGCTGGATTATCCGAAACGGTCCGCGCCCAGCCCCGGAGAATCCTGGCGCCAACCAGCCAAAACGCGAAATGCTGGCGCGTCGACAACTCCATCAATTCTGCCGCCAGGCGCTCCACTCGCGCATGGTCACGTACGCAGTACCCAAGGACCGCTGCAAAAAACAGTGCCTCGGCCAATGCAAACGTCTCATTCAGCTCCTTTGCCAGCGAGATGGCTGCCATCATGCTCGCGTGGCAGGAGGCAGTCTCACCTAAATGCCACTTGCAAAGGGCCTCAAAGTAAAAACACGGAACCGCGGGCGCACTTACCTCCTCAACCGAAGACGGCGCATCTCCCGAACGCCAAAGCTCAATGCCGCGGCTCGCGTATCGGCACGCAGCCTTGAAATCACCTAGACGGTAGAGCGTGCATGCTAACGCACGATACGCGCCGATCAGCAGCGCAGCGTCATTCTGCTCCTGTGCAATCGAATGAACCCGTTGGGCGATCTGCATCGCGACCGTTAGCTTGTCGGTGCAAAGCGTAAATCGCCACTGGCCGGTCAGTGCAGAATACAAGGGCAGCGGACAAGCAAGCCCCTGGCACAATGCCTCCGCGCGCTCGTAGCAGCAGTGGGCCTCCGGTGCGGCCGACCCTCGCGTTGCCGTCAGGTAAAGCCCCGCTTGCATAAGGATGAAGAGCTGATCTTCCGCCGTGAGGGTCTGGCCCTCGGCACTGCCTTGCGCCAGGGATCCCCAATGGCCGTTTTCAAAAAAATTAGCTAAAACCGAGACCAATGCACCGCGTGCCCCGAGCACTTTTGCCGTGAAGGAAGCATCACCCCGCTGAATCCGCGGCAGGTAAACTTCGTGCAGCGCATCCCGATAAAACCCCGCCCGGCAGCCGCAGGCAACCGCCAGAAAGAGCGGCTCCATGTCCCGAAACGTTTCGGGCTGTTGCGGCGCCAGCGTCCGGTAATACCCATAAAGACGCCGGTTGCCCTCCTTCCAGGCATCCGCTCGCTGGCACTGAAGCTGCGCTCCGAAGTATTCACGCACGAGCGGGTGCGCATCGAGTTGTCCCGGATGATACGGATCTTCGCCCGCCAGCAGCCTTGCCCTTCTTAACCGGGCCAGAATCATCCGCCACTCCGCGGGGCGTAAATCCGTCAGGGATTCCGTCACGCCTGGGATCACCGGCGGCGTCAACAAGGCCGCAAGCACTCTTTCATCCGCCGGCCGGTCGAAAAAGCCTATCAGGCGCAGCACGGATAGCTCCGGACCTTCGCCGAACCAGCCTTGGTAGGAGGCCATGACCGTTCGCGCATGCGCGCCTTGCCGTACGTCATACGTCAGACGGCTTGAGACTTCATCCCGGCAACGAACGTCCCCGTGATACGCATCGGTCAGGTAGCTGCCCAGAAGGGTGAGCGCCAGACAGTGTCCCCCGAACTCTTCGCTGGCCCTTCGCAACTCCGGCTCCTCACCTTTGAGGCCCAACGCTCGCAGCAGCTGTGCACCGGCCTCGCCCGAGAGGTGTTCGAGGTCACGCCGCGGGGCGGAGCCGGACTCATAGCCGCCCAGGTCAGTGACTGCCATCCGGGTTGTAATGACACAAAGGCCCCGGTTGGACGCAGCCAGCTCGCGTATCAGCGCCTGGAGAGCGGGCTCGCGCAAGCGCCCTTCCTGGGGTCCGGGTGGATTCTGGAGCGGCTCCAAACCGTCAAGGATTAATAAGGTAGGCTGCCGGGTGATGAGTCGCGCTAGACGCTCGCCCTTTTCCCAGGCTGTGCCAAGGCGGGGGTCCGGATCGCCGAACCAGTTCAGGGCCGCATCTAGAAACTCATCGGCCGAGGAAGCTTCCCCGCAGGTGCCTTGCCGGTAGAACGACCAGCCGAACACAAGCTCAGCCGAACGGTAACTCGCAGCGGCCATTCGCCGCAGCCAATGGTTAACCAGCGTAGACTTGCCTACCCCGGCCCAGGCCACAATCGTCACGATGTGGACCTGGGGGTTGGCCCAGGCGGCATCCAGGAACGACACGTCCTCCTCGCGCCCAAAAATCTCTTTACCGGTTACAGGCAACCTGGCGATGGAAATCCTTCTTGGCCCCCGCCGCGAGGGCGGCTGTTTGCGAGTGAGGCTGCCCGGGCCGGTCTGGAGCACCCCGTTCAAGCCTTGGCGCCGGACGGAACGGTCCGGTTGGATCGCGCTCGTGATGCCCGGCAACGCCTGCAGGAGTTGCGCCGGGCTTTGGAACCGCAACGCAGGGTCCTTCTCCAATAGCCTTTCAAGCAGAACCACGACCGGCTCCGGGAGCCCGTGGAGCCGGGCAAGCGGCAGGGGCGCCTGCAGGTGCTGGCGCATCACCTCAACCCGGGACCCACGGAAGGGTGGACGGCCGGTCAGCATTTCCCAGAGCGTCGCGCCCAAAGAGTACAAATCCGCACGCGCATCCACATCGACGCCCGTGAACTGCTCGGGGCTGGCAAAGGCGGGCGTGCCCACAAACCCGCCGTAGGTCAGGTTCGTCTCACCTGCACCGGCCACCGCCTTGGCCACCCCGAAATCGATGACCTTCACAAACAGCTCCGGTCCGTTGACCAGCATCAGGTTGGAGGGTTTCAAATCCCGGTGCACCAACCCCTGTGCCTCCGCCGCTCCAAGTGCGCGGGCCACTTGCGCAGTTACCTCCAAAGCTTCCGATGTTAGCAAAGGCCCGCCACGGCGCACGCGCGCTTCGACGGTCTCGCCCTCGACGAGTTCCATCGCGTAGAAACATTGGCCATCAGCCTTGCGCACCCCGTAATAGAAGACCGAAGCCACATGAGGGTGCCGGAGCCGTGCGGCCGCACGCGCCTCGCGCAAAAACCGTTCCCGCGCCTCCGGGCGGGACGCCACCCGCGCGTCGAGCACCTTGAGAGCTACGGCGCGATCCAGAATGGTATCGCGCGCACGGTACGTAATCCCCATGGCGCCCCGACCCAGTTCATCAAACGCCCCATCCTTGCGTACACCAAGCTCGTAATGGTCAAAGCGACCTTCGTCAAAGGCAGCACCGCCTGAGGGCGGGACGGCGGCAGGGTTGAAAGCTTGCCGGAACAGGCACACGGGACAACCCGGCCCGTCATTCTTCTGCAGGTAGGCCGTGCCGCACGCTGGGCAGCAGCGGGTCCGTCCGATCCCTAAGGCTTCCGAAGATGCCCCGGGCTTGGTCGAATGCGGCCGGCTCGGGTTCATCATGGCGCAAGCTGTCCGCAAACTGCCAGGTTCGACGACCGGCCTGGCGTTGGCCCCCGCCTTTTGACATGGCCCACGCCGACCCGCCTGCGCATTCGGTCCCGGGCCATCGCCCATATACCAGATCTAACCGGTCGTTTCATAACGCCGCCGCAACCCCAAAAGGGTACAACCTCTTTGAAAAGCTGAAACCTTGCCGGCCCGATTACTTTGTAATCCTTGAGCCGTCGATTCAACATTAGTGGGCTTGTCCCGCTTGGCAAATAACACCAATGGATCGCGGATCTGCAATCGCACTCAACCCGCTGACTATGACCTACTTTAGGTGGACCGATGAATTCCTCGATCCCATGCGACGCCTTGGGGACGAGCCCGCAGATCAACTTGTACGGGCACTCTTCGCCGCGCAGCAGGTTGACGCCGTTAATTCAATGATGCGTGTCCTGGTCGGAAACGAAGCCATTCCGCCAGGATCAATTCCTGATGATCTCCGCCGATTTCTGGAATCCGTCGCCGTGTTGCCGCCGTGGGCGGACGTCGCGAAAATCCAGGCGGGGCAGCAGTTGTTCTGGGAGCATGGCCCGGCCATTGTCCTCCTTTTGCATTGCTACTCGCTGCCGTATTGTTATGCCGCCCGAAAAGGGGTCCAGGCCTTGGCGCTGACCGGACGCCTGAATACCAATCCCAGCCGACGCATTACCGAGACCGCCCAAATGTTGATGGATGTACTGTCACCAGGCGGGCTCACCGGTCCCGGTACCGGCATTCGAACCGTCCAGAAGGTTCGACTGATGCACGCGGGCGTGCGTTACCAGCTATTGCATTCGAACCAATGGAAGCCGGATTTCGACCACCCGCTTAATCAGGAAGATCTTGCGGGAACGTTGATGTCGTTTACCTGGATCACCTTGGACGGACTACGGCGGCTGGGGATCCATGTCAGCGAGGCTGAAGCCGAAGCTTACCTCCATTGTTGGAATGCGATTGGGCATATTCTCGGGATTCGGCAAGAGTTGCTCCCGGCTGATTTAGCGGACGCTGAAGCGCTGACGGCAGCCTTCGAAAGGCGGCAATTTGCGGCGTGTGAGGAAGGCCGGTCCATGACCACGGCTTTGCTTGAGACGATGGATCACATTCTTCCGGGAAACGTTTTTGACGGCCTTTCCGGAGCACTTACGTATTATTTTATCGGCGACAATACCGCCAACCTGCTGGGAGTTAAACCGGTTCCGTTCGAGCGTGCGTTACTCCGGCCGCTGCAGTCGGCTAATCTGATCGCGGATGATTTTCTCGAAAGTTCAGGGTGGATGCAACAACTGGTCGCGCTCGTTTCCAGGCACCTCCTCGAGGGGCTCCAATTTACCGCGCGAGGCGGCAACCGGCCAAGCTTCAGCATCCCGACGGAACTTCGGCAGCGCTGGGGCATCAACTGGCGCTCTTGATTCGAGCACCCGCGGCCGCGGGGCCTCGCTTCGTGCGCGGTTTTCCGCCTTCAGATGCTTTCCGGATGATCTTGTACCATTCAAACAGTTATGTTGGTAGAACGCCGGCTCAGAGGGGTTGCCGGCGCCGGAGAATGCTCCGCACCTTGTTGAATTGGTCTCAGGCCCAACGGGCCGGCAGACCTTAGCCCACGAGGGTAGCAGCCCGGCGCCTCCGGGCTTGTCGGAAATTGGCCGAAACGTTTCGGGCCAATACGTATTTTTGCGTATTCCTGCGGGCCGGTGGCTCCTGTTATGCCTGGGAGTTGAAAGATAGCATGGCAGATAGAACCTCCACCCAATACATTCTCGTTAAAGCCCGGCCCGGCCTTAAAGAAACCAAGCTTGCGCTGGGACGATCCTCTGTGAACGTTAGAGTTGAACCCCTTTTCCGAAGCATCGGTCAAGATGGTGCGCTGGGGGCCGCAGCCGGTGACACAACGTGGTACGCGTTCGAACCCTCAGTTCCGGTGGATCAGCCGAATTTGTGGGACCTGTGCCACTCGCTGGTGCAAAACGGTTTAGGCGTTGCGGACGGAGCGATCGAGTTCGCGGAGCCCGATCTGCAGCAACAATGGATCGTGGGCGAAGAGGCAGGTCTTGGGATCGCGACGGCGAGGACGTGCGCGGTCGCGCAGGATCAGGACCAACACTACCCGACCGCACCGGATCCTCTCTGGTTCCGTGACGCTGACCACTCACAATTCGACGCTGCGCTCGCGGCTCGGACGAATGCCACCGGCGCGGCCGGAGTCCGTGTGGCCCATCTTGACACGGGGTACGACGCCGAGCACCGCACCCTGCCCCGCCGCTTGAACAAGGTCCTCCAACGTAATTTTGTCGATGCCGGCCGTCCGGACGATGCTTCCGACGACACCACCGGCCCATTCAACAACCTTGGTCACGGCACCGGCACCTTGGGCATCCTGGCAGGTTCAGCACCGGACGGGGGCAAACCGATCGGCGCCGCACCGGACATCGAGGTAGTTCCTATTCGCGTCGCCAACCGCGTGGTGCTCTTCTACAACAGCGCGATTGCCAAAGCGTTTGATTACGTTCACGGGCTGTGCCGGGATCCCGCCACTCGTATCCATGTGATCACGATGAGCATGGGGGGCTTGGCGTCCCAGGCGTGGGCGGACGCAGTGAACGCCCTCTACGAGGCCGGCGTGTTTGTCGTGACGGCCGCCGGGAACAACTTCGGTAACCTTCCCACTCGCAATATCGTGTACCCCGCCCGTTTTGGCCGGGTGATCGCGGCCTGCGGGGTGATGGAAAACCATCAACCGTATGCGGACCTGGATCGCAAGCTGATGGCGGGGAATTACGGGCCGGAGAGCAAGATGAAGACCGCCTTGTCTGCGTGCACGCCGAACCTGCCGTGGGCGCGGCTGGGTTGCCCGCAGTTGGTTGACCACAACGGCAGCGGCACCTCGTCGGCCACCCCGCAAATCGCTGCGACCGCAGCTCTCTGGATTCAGCGAAACCTGCGGGCCTGGGAGGCTTATCCGGAAGGCTGGATGCGGGTGGCCGCCGTCCGCCATGCGCTCTTCAGCAGTGCGCACGCGATTGCGGACGAAGAGCGGTGGCTGGGCCAAGGTGAACTGCGCGCGCGCGACGCGCTCAACGTTCTTCCCGCCAAGGCGTCAGAGCTTCACCCGGAACCGGCGGATAACGCCCACTTTCCCCTCCTGCGCACGTTAGCCGGCCTCGGAATTGAGGCGGAGACGGACCCGAAACTTCGCATGCTCGAGCTTGAGGCGCTGCAACTGTCGCAATCGGCTGACCTGGAGGCGGTCTTACCGGACCCGGCACTACCGCCTGAGGCGGTCACACGCACCCAACTGCAGCAACTGGCCGAAGCGCTTGCCGCCCAACCGGGCGCATCGACCGCACTGCGGGACGCGCTCGGGGCCGCCGAGCGGAAAAACCGGACGGTGGTAGCCCTTCCACCTACCCTTCATCCTATCACCAACTCAGTCGAGAAGCTTCATCTTGAGCACGCCATCGAGCCTCGACCGCCGGTGCCCGCCCGCCGCCCGCTCCGGGTCTATGCGTACGATCCCTCACTCGCAACCCGCATCGAAACGTTCGGCATCAACGAGGCGACGATCGAGATCCCTTGGGAAGACCTGGAACCGGGCCCGGTAGGCGAGTACATCGAGGTCGTTGACGTGGACCCTGCAAGCGGGTGCTGCTATGCACCGGTTGATCTGAATCATCCCCACCTGCTGACCCAGAACGGCTTGGCCCCGTCCGAAGGAAACCCGCAATTCCACCAGCAAATGGCCTACGCGGTGGCCATGCAGACGATCGAACGGTTCGAGCGTGCACTCGGCCGCAAGGCCTTGTGGGCACCACGCCGGTTGCGGGGCTCTGACGGGCACGTCTGTGAAAATCGTTTTGTGCGGCGCCTGCGGATTTACCCCCATGCCCTCCGAATGGCGAATGCGTTCTATAGCCCGGACCGTAAGGCGCTGCTGCTTGGCTACTTTTCCGCCGCCGGAAAGGATCCGGCCAATGTGTTGCCCGGCGGATTGGTCTTCGGCGCGCTCTCACACGACATCGTGGCTCACGAGACGACGCACGCACTGCTCGACGGGCTGCACCGGCGCTTTAGCGAACCGACTAACCCTGACGTTTTGGCGTTCCATGAGGCATTTGCGGACATCGTTGCGCTGTTTCAGCATTTCACCATCAAAGAGGCATTGCGCCACCAGATTCGGCGTACCCGCGGCGACCTGCAACGGCACAGCCTGCTGGCTGAACTTGCCGTCGAGTTTGGCCAGGCAACCCAGGGCGGCTATGGAGCCCTTCGTGATGCGATCGGCAAATTCGAGGAGAAAGACGGCAAACAGGTTTGGACTCCCCATGAACCTGGCCGCAATGATTACGAAGCGTCCAGTGAACCTCACGCGCGCGGCTCCGTGCTTGTATCCGCGGTATTCGCCGCGTTTCTGCAGATCTATCGCAGCCGGGCTGCCGAATTTGTCAGGCTCGCCACGGGAGGTAGCGGTATTCTGCCCGAAGGCGAGATCCCGGAATTCCTTGCCGACCGCCTGACGGAGGAAGCCGGAAAAGTGGCAGGCCACGTGCTAACCATGTGTATCCGGGCCTTGGACTACTGCCCTCCGGTGGACCTCAGGTTCGGGGAGTACCTGCGAGCGCTCATCACCGCCGATCGAGACATCGTGCCGAACGACACGCGCGGCTATCGCGTTGCCTTCGTCTCTGCCTTCCGCGATCGCGGCATCTATCCCTCGGAGGTTAAACACCTTTCGGAGGGAAGCCTGATTTGGGAACCTCCGCCCCTGCCATTGCGAAACATCGACAACGTTCTGCGTGACATGACCTTAACGTGGGATCTCAACACGCAGCGGGAGGTAGCGTATCACACCTCGGAAGACAATGCCCGTAAATTCTGGCACTGGCTCCGCTCGCCGCATCAGGTCCCGGATGATGAACTCACCGCGCTCGGCTTTTTCCGGGACGCACAGGACATGAGCATCGGCGACGTACCGGGTAAGCTCGGCGGTATTGAGGTCCACTCGGTGAGGCCCGCACGCCGGATCGGCCCCGACGGCCAGAGCCGGACGGATCTCGTCGTCGAACTTACTCAGACCTTTCGGCCATCCCCACCCAAAAACGGTACGTTCCGGGGCGGATGCACGCTCCTGATCAATCTCGAGGAGACGAACCCGGAATTCAAAGTGCGTTACTTCGTTCGTAAGCGGGTCGGCAGCCCCGACCGGATCCAAAGTCAGCAAAACTACACCCAAGCCATAACCCAGAATCACCGGGCTACCTATTTTGACGATCCGGACGGCGGACGGGAACCGTTCGCGCTGCTGCATCAGCATCGATACGCTTGAAGAGGAACATAGAAAATATGGCCAAACCTGCAGCCGCAACCCGGACGCCGAAAGGCCGTCAGGCCGGGACCGCGACGCCTTCAAAGCCGCATGCCGGTGCCTCAACCGGGAAAGCATCAGCGTCCGCGCGGCGACGAAAAAACGCATTCCGTGCCACGATCCGGATGTATCGGCAGGGATTAGGCGATTGCTTCCTTATCACTTTGCCGAAATCCGGTACCCCGGAAGCTTATTATCGAATCCTTATAGATTGCGGCGTCATCCTCGGTACCCCGGATGCCGTGGCCAAGATGACTGAGGTCCTCAAAGACGTTGTCGCAGTATCAAAAGGTCAGATCGACCTCTTGCTTGCCACCCATCAGCACTGGGATCATCTTTCCGGCTTTATTCAAGCGGCCGACACTTTTGATCGGTTGGAAGTTAAAAAAGTCTGGATGGCGTGGACCGAAAACCCGGATGATGACTTGGCAAAACAACTTGCAGGGGACCGTGATGCGGCCCTGACGGCGTTGCGTGCTGCGGGAAGCGGCATGCTCATTTCAGGGGATTTGGACGGAGCCGATGAGGTGGCTGACTTTGCGGGGCTCTTCGGCGTTGCCGGCGGCGCGTCCACCCAAGACGCCATCGAGCGGCTCCGAAAGAAGGCTAAAGCGCCCGTTCGCTACTGTTATCCGACGGATGGCCCCGTTCATCTGGAAGCCCCGGACGTCCGATTGTACGTACTGGGCCCTCCCCACGATCCCAAGCTCATCAGACAAACCCTGGATACCAAACGCGATCCGGAGACGTACGGGATCAGGGCTCAAATGTCCGCTGCGGCGGCCGCTTTGGAAACGCTGAAAGACGAGCCGGCGAGCCCGTTCGGCACCCTTCATGCGATCCCGATGAACGTGGCCTCCAGCTTACCGTTCTTCAAAAATCACTACTTTGGCGCAAGCCGCAGCGGTGACGAGTGGCGCCGGATCGACAGCGGTTGGCTCGACGGTTCGTCCGAGCTCGCGTTGGCGCTGGACAGTGCAACGAACAACACCAGCCTCGTTCTAGCCATCGAATTACGAGACGGTGATGTGCTGTTATTTGCTGCCGACGCGCAAGTCGGCAACTGGCTTTCGTGGCAGGATCTCAAGTGGACCGTGGGCGGCCGGGAGGTCACGGGTCCTGAACTCCTGAGGCGCACCGTCTTCTATAAAGTCGGGCATCACGGGAGCCATAACGCCACCCTTCGCCAGAAAGGTCTCGAACAGATGGAGCGGCTCGCAACCGCCGTCATTCCGGTGAACCACGAGATGGCTCTCAAAAAGAGGTGGGGGCGAATGCCTTTGCCTGAACTCGTCGATGCTCTGCGCGAGAGGGCCGCCAAAGGCGTGCTGAGGTCCGATGAAGATCCCAAAGAGCCGATCCAAGGGGTGGAAGTTGACCCGCTCTACTTTGAGATTACGCTTTGACCGCCCAATGTTCCTCAACGGCCGGCCGATAAACAACCTCCTGCTCAACCGGATCACCTGGGCGGTCGCCCGCATGGATCCTTCTTCTGTGACTCGAGGCACCCGCCCGACCCGCCGCCAGGGCGCACCAAGACTTCCCAAGCACAATGAACCTCCAAATTACCAGGCGTCAGCAGGCCAATGCTACCATGCATCGGCAGGCCGGTAGCCGTCAATGCTCAGCCCTAAGGTCCTTGTCCGCCGGCCTTTCGTCGATCAGGAGCTTCCTCCTTCCCGCCGTTCTCCTCGCCGTAACGACGCCGGGGATCCGCGCTCAAGATGCGCAAACCCCGCCTACGCTCACGGCTCACGATGTCTATACGCCCTCATTTCAGGCGCTGTTCACTCTCTTCATCCTGGCCGTACTCCTTGAGTCAGGTCTCGCCATCATTTTTAACTGGAAGCTGTTTATCTCAACTTTTGACGCCAAGGCCACCAAGCCCTTGATCGCCGTCCTCGTCGCGAGCCTCTTTGTCTTCAGGTATAAACTGGACATCGTCACCAGGTTGGTAAATATCTACACGAATGCAGGCTACCCGATAAATTTTGCCGGGAAGTTCCTGACGGCCCTGGTGATTGCGGGTGGTAGTGCCGGGGTAAACAGATTGCTGCAGGCCCTGGGTTTTCGGTCTGTCCAGACGGAATCCCAGCCGCCGCCGAGGGTTCCACCGGCGGTAGCGTGGATTTCCGTCACTCTGAAGCGAGTAAAAGCAGAGGGGATGGTTAACGTCCTTGCCCGGCCGGACGGCAACTTCAGCCTGATCGGAACGATTTCCGGCCCCGGACTGGCCAATCCGCTCCTTCGATTCTTCTTCCAGGATCGTGCCCGGTTTCCGGGATCTGGCGGCCACACCCTTGTGCCGGGAACGTGGGCGATTCAACTCGAAGGAGTCGACCGGAATGGAGCGGTCATCCAATCAAGACTCTGGGGACCTTACGCGATTGCAGCGGGTACCATTATCGATATCGAGTTGACGTTGTAAGTCGAGTACGACAAGGTAGAATGTCGGCTAGGGGGGTGCCGCCGCCCGAGGCTGCTCCGTAGCCGGTTGAATCGCTCGTAGACCCAACGGGCCGGGGAGATCTTAGCCCAGGGTTTACCCGGGGAACGCCACCCCCCTCACCGTTGAGCCCTCCTAAGGCGCCACGTCCGTACGCCCATCCTGACAAACGCCCGCCCCGCCGGGTTGGATTTGCTCAAGGGGCGGCAGAAAATGCGAGCGACCCCTTCTGCCGGCCCTTCAGACCTCGGACGAGCAAGAGGGCCGCCCCTTCGGGGCTAAAGCCGGCTCAACCATCCTGAGAAGGGGTGTAGGAACCGATCCGGACTGCGGTGCACACAAAGTGCACAAAACCAAATGAACAGCCGCATGTAACCCTGACGTGCAAGTACCGCGAATGGAGCCGAATCATCGTTAACCGGGCAGCATTCTTCCGGGGCGGACAACTGCAGTTAGCCCATCCAGGCCCTACTGATGATCCTCCTGGGGCGTCACCTCAGAAAAAGTTACCTCATGCACTCGCAACCATTCCCGTGCGGACGGAATCCCCGCGGTGGCCGCCTGTTTTATCCAGCCTACGGCCTCGGTGCGGCGGCCCGGCTTCTCGGCGATCAGAAGGCCATAGAAATACATGCTTAACACGTTGCTATGCTCTATGCCTTCTTTATAGAGCTCCTCTGCCTTTCCTTCATTCTTTTGCATGCCGCCGAAGCCTTTCTCATACAACTGGCCAAGGTGCGCCGCGGCGTTCCAGTCCCCCTCCGCGACCGCCCGTTCCCACCACGGCTTGGCTTGGCTGTAAAACGCGTCTGCCTGGGCCATGAGCTTCTGTTTGAGTGACCCTGTACTGTGTCCCGCTTCGACTTGTTTGTCTTCCGCCTTGTATTGGAGTATCCGGCCGGCTAACACCATCGCGGGAACGACGCCTTGGCTGGCCAGAGGCAGGATGATCTTTTCAGCTTTCTGTACATCTTGCTTTGTCCCCCTGCCACTTAAGTAACAGTCGCCGATGTATGCGCCGGCTTCCAGATTTGGTTTTGGGGCGGTATAGGCCCGGTTAAGCCATGCAAACCCTTCTTTGTCGTCGTCCGGAGTCCCTTTTCTGAAATAGAATCGGCCGACTCTCATCATAGCATAGGAATCGCCCAGGTTGGCCGCGCGAAGGAACAAGTCAAACGCCTCGGGCCCATTCTCGTTGGCGGCCAGCCACAGAATGGCCGGGAGAATATTCAAGTTCGCCGCGTCTCTGATGCTTGATCCGTAAGAGAGGCTGAATTCATCCCCGCTGATCGGAGGCACCTTGGTTCGGAGCTCTTCGATAACCTGTCCAAGCTCGTTGTACTCTTGGGGATTGGGCTGTCCAGGCCGCGTCAGGGCCTGCACAAGCCGCACGTAAGCATTGAGGAATTGCGGAGAACCTCTTTCAGACTTTTTGACCTCATTCCGTAAAACTTCGATGGGATCCGGCTGGAGCGTCAGGACGATCCGGGGCGGGGTCGCTCGATCCAGTTGTAATTCCTGCTGCGCCGGCAGGTACCCTGGCAGAGTGGCCGTGAGTTCATGGCGCCCAAACGGGACGCGGGTAAAGGTGTTCGGCGGCTGCTGGGGCGGCCTGCCGTCCAGCGACACCGAGGCACCGGGCGGCTGGGTCTGCACCGCTAAGGCCGGCAACTCAGTCGCAACGGGCTGCAGCATCAGGCGCAACTCCGGGCTCATTCGCTCACGAACCTCCAGCTCCTGGCTGAGCGGCTCATAGCCGTCCAACGTGGCGGTGAGCCGGTGATGCCCGAAGGGCACATGGGTGAAAGTATCGGGCAGCTGCTGGGGCGGCTTGCCGTCCAGCAACACCGAGGCGCCGGCCGGCTCCGTTTGCACTGATAAGGCTGCAAGTTCGGTGGGAACCGGCTGGAGCGTCAGGACGATTTGGGGCGAGGTCGCTCTATCCAGGTTCAACTCTTGTTGCGCCGGCAAATAACCTTTCAACGCAGCCGTGAGCCGGTGGTACCCAAATGGCACGTGGGTAAAAATGTTCGGCAGCTGCTGGGGCGGCTTGCCGTCCAGCAGGAGCGAAGCGCCCGCCGGCTCGGTTTGCACCGTCAGGGCCGGCAACTCGGTCGGAACGGGCTGCAGCGTCAGGCGCAACTCCGCGCTCATGCCTTCATGCACCTCCAGCTCCTCGCTGAACGGTTCATAGTTGTCCAGCGTGGCGGTGAGCCGGTGCCGCCCGAACGGGACGTGCGTAAAAGTGCCGGCCGGGCTTTGGGGCGGCTTGCCGTCCAGTAACACCGAACCGCCCGCCGGTTCCGTTTGGATCGAGACCGCGGCAACCTCCGTCGGAACCGGCTGAAGCGTCAGGACGATCCGGGGCGGGGTCGCTCTATCCAGTTGCAATTCCTGCTGCGCCGGCAGGTACCCCGGCAAAGTGGCCGTGAGTTCATGGCGCCCAAACGGGACGCGGGTAAAGGTATTTGGCGGCTGCTGGGGCGGCTTGCCGTCCAGCAACACCGAGGCACCGGCCGGCTGGGTCTGCACCGCCAAGGCCGGCAACTCAGTCGGAACGGGCTGCAGCGCCAGGCGCAGCTCCGGGCTCATGCCCGCACGGACTTCCAGCTCCTGGCTGAGCGGCTCGTAGCGGTCCAACCTAACCGTCAGCCGGTGACGCCCGAAGGGCACATGGGTGAAAGTGCCGGGCGCCTGCTGCGGCGGTTTGCCGTCCAGCAGAATGGAAGCGCCGGCCGGCTCCGTTTGCACCGTAAGCGCGGCAACTTCAATCGGAGCCGGCCGCAGCGCCAGAACGAGTTTTCGTGGGGTCACTCCATCCACCTGCACGTCTTGACGCGCCGGCAGGTATCCCTTGAGGTTGGCGGTAAGCCGATGGTGCCCGAACGGGACACGGGCAAAACGGTGCGGTGCGCTTAACGAGGGCCCTTCGTCCAGGGTAATGGCGGCGCCGGGCGGATCGCTTTCAACCGCGAGATCCGCAAACTCGGGAAGCGGCGGTGGCGGTGCCTGAGACCGGTAAACGACGTAACCACCAATTCCCACGCACGCCATCAGGCCGGCTGCCAACGCCAAACGCCGCGCGCCCGCTTTCTTGGGTTTGGCTGGGCGCTCGGCCGGAATTTCCACCGGCGCTATCCGGGGCGGCCCCGGGGGGACGCGCCTCACGCTTTCAGAGGCGGATGCCGCCGTCCCCGTCACGCCAACTACGGCCGCCAGTTGCCGGGCTAACTCGCTTGCAGACGGCCATTCATTGATCACCCCACGCCGCAACGCAGCGTTTGCACCTTCAGTCAACGTTGCCAGAGGCGTGTACTGCCCCGTTGCCTCCAGCCGGGCCCGCAGTCCCCCCAGCAACTCGTACGCCAGTAGACTCAACAAACGCACGTAACTGCCCCGGGAGCCACCTTCCACCGCGCCGTGCACCCGGGTTGCCGGACCTGACCCCGTGCCGGAGGGGGAAAGCACAAACAAAAAGTCAATCGCGTCCACCCTCAGCCCCAGGGATTCCCAAGCCGTGAGGGGCCGCTTTAAAGCGTTCACGTGAGTCCCGCCCCCTGTAGAATGCCGATTGGTTAAATGAATTCCCCTTAAGGTGAAGTCAACGTGCTGCAACCGGTGGCCGTGTGCGTGGTCGGCGAGCGGCGCCAGCAGGCTTAGCAACTGAACAATCTCCGGCGCGCTTAGCGCGTTGCGGATCCGAAGCACGTCCAGTAAGGATGCCCCCGCCACGTCCTCTTGTACCAGAACACAGTAACCGGCGATCGTTTCCAAGTCGTAGACTGCACGAAGCATCGGGTGCGGTGCCTCCCATACACGGTTCACCGCCTCCTGCAGTCGCGCCACCCCGCCAGCCTCCGAGGCGACCTCCCGGTTCAACACCTGCAAGCTCACCCGGCGCTGCCGCCGGAGATCGTCCGCCAGGAAATGGCACCCCTGAGGAGTGTCACTTAGCCGGTCGACCAGTCGGTAACGCTGCGCAAGCAGGGTCTCCACATCCAAAGGTGCCGGCAGCGGCAACGCGGGATCGTTTACAGTTGGTAAATTCGTTTCAGCCGCATCGGTTGGTCCACCTGACGGTTGCAGGGGAGTTGGCTCCAGGTCAACGGTAGCGGGCCGGTCAGTCGCAGGAGCGGGAATCGGGCGGCCTGCAGCAGCCGCGACCCGGCCGGGCAGGCACCCGGCCAGGGTACGCACGAATTCGTCCGCCGTTCCAGCCTCGTCGGCTAAACCGCGCCGGAGCACCTGGTTACCCCCTTCCGGCAGCGCTGCCAGCGGAATGTACCGCCCCTGGGTCTCCAGCGCGCCGCGCGGGCCGCCTAACAACTCGTAGGCCAACAAGCTCAACCGACGGACGTACGAGCCTTTCGGTCCCGCCAGGGGTCCCGAAGGTTGCACCACGGTTGCTTCACCGGCCCAATGAAGTGGATCCTCAGCCTGAAACGCAAAGTCAATCGGTGCAACCCGCGGCGTCAGGTCCGGCCACTCCGTCAGGGGCTGCTGAATCCATTGCTCCAGGCCGGCACCATCCCGGCTCTGACCCGGATCGCTCAACTGGATCCCGCTCAGGGTAAAATCCAGGTACTCCAATCCCTTGAGCCGCGCGTGGTCGGCAACCGGCACCAACCGTTCCAATGCCGCAACGACCTCAGCCGCCGGCAATCGTCCACGGACCCGCAGGATCTCCTGCAGGCTGGGTGCGTTCAGGAATTCTTCCACGAGAACGGTTTGGTTCCCGGCCGTTTCCAGAGCAATGACCTGGCGCAAGCCCGGGTGCGGCGCGCTGCGCGCCTGATCGACGGCCCTTTCCAAAGCGGAAAAATGCAGGGCGTCGGCCAGGAACTCGCGGCTGAGGACCAAAAGGCTCACCGTGAGCCGGCGCTCAAGGTCAACCCCTCGATAACGCTTGCCGGCGACGTGGTCCGGTAACGGTTCATCCACGCGGTACTTGCGAGCAAAGACCGAGCCGGCCTCGACCGTCGCTTCGGAAGCGGGGCTTGAACCCATGGTCGCCGTCACGTCGGATTGCAAGGCACGGATGACGGCCGAAGCCGATCCGTTGAGCGCCGTGACGCCCAACTCTCGAACGCAGCGCTGGATGGCCCGCCGCAGCTCCGTGGCGCTTTGGGGCCGTTTGTCCCGATCCTTTTCCATCATCCAAAGGATCAGGTTGATAAAGGGAGGCGGGAGGCCCTGCAGCGGCTCGGCCGGCACCGGCTTGTACAGGTGCTGGCTCATGATCTGAGCCACCGAACCGGAGAAAGGTGGCCGTCCCGTCACCAGGTAATACAGCGTGCTGCCCAGCGAATAAATGTCGGATCGAACGTCAAGATCGCGGTCCTCGAGCTGTTCCGGGCTGGCGAAATGGGGTGTCCCGACAAAACCTCCGCCCACGGTCAGGGACCCGGAATCCTCACCTTCTCGCTTGACACTCTTCGCAAGGCCGAAATCGATGACTTTGACTACCTGTTCGCCGTCCTCGTCGACCAGCATGAGGTTGGTCGGCTTCAGGTCACGATGGACCAGTTGCTGCCGGGCCGCGGCGGCGAGCGCGCGCGCGACCTGGAAGGCAATGTTTAGGGCTTCCAGCGGGGTGAACCGGCCCTTCTGTTTCATGTATTCATCGACGGTCTGCCCATCGACGAACTCCATGGCGTAAAAATAGGTGCCGTGATCCGTGCCCAGGTGGAACACCGACGCGACGTTCTGCTGGCGCAGAGCAGCCGCTGCCCGCGCTTCGCGCAAAAAGCGTTGCCGCGCCGTCTCGTTTTCCAAGTACGTCGCGTTGATGACCTTCAAAGCCACCGGGCAACGCAGGTTGGTGTCATAGGCCTTGTAGGTGATGCCCATGGCGCCGTGACCCAGTTCCCACAAACTGCCGTCAGCCCGCTTGAGCACCTCGTAATGCTGGTAGCGGTTATCCTCTGGCATGACAGTCCTACGGCGATGATTCCGAACTAACCGTTCAGTTTGAGTAAATCCAGGTTTGAATCACGTACACGTCTCGGCCGGCGGTTTTCCTGCAGAGTAGAATCACGTTCGCCATTTGCAACGGATAAGAACGCATCTAAAGCAGAAACCGCCAGCGTGAAGCTAGCGAAAACCGAGCTATCTCGTCAAGTCAGAGATCTGCCGGCCTCAAAGTCCGCGTCCCGCGATTGCGCCTCGGTTGTTCCATCCTCGTTTATTCACTCCATTGACCGCATTAAAGCGGGAAGCTGCCCCACCTGAGGTGCCTCTGTCCATTACCCATTCAGGTCAGGTTCGCCATCGGAACCTGTTCCCATTCCTCGTGCATTTGGACTTGAAGTCTGCAGCCAATGGCGAGCGCGCAGCCCGAGATCCACCATGCCCGCTGGGGATTGCACCTCGTGTACCCGCCCAGGAAATGCCGTGGTGGGTCCGGCTGGTCTGATAAGCGAAGCCGGACCAAGCTAAAAAGGTAGATTTATGAGCCGGTTGACGGCAGATGAGCGGGATTGATCACCGTCGGCGCCCGGCCCGAGAGTCTCCTGACCAACTCGAACATGTGCTGGGTTCCGCCCGGGCCATCACCCCCTTGCCCATCCCACAAGCAAAGGAAACGCACGCGCGTGGCCCCGCGCGCCAGCGCGTTGTAAAGCATCCATAAGTTGGCGCGCTCGTACACATCGACGTGCGCCGGCGCTGGCCCGAGCTCATCCGGCATAATGAAGAAGGCGGCGCCCGGATGCGCCTTGACCTCATCGTAAAGCGCCTGCCACCGCGGATCGGCAAAAGAAACCGAATCTGCCAGAAACTCAGGTTCCTGCTTCGGCAGCCGAACCTCCAGATGCATTTTCCGGGCCAGGCATGCCCGGGCAAACAGCAGGTCGCCACCGCAGGCGGCCTGCGACAGCCCCAGATCCCCCTCCCGGACCCCAAGTTGGTCGAGTTCGGCCGCAATCGCTTCTGCCGCAGCCGCCGCCTTGCTCTCGGGAAAGCGCGCCGTTTCCCGCCCGGGCTTATCAATCATATGCCCGCTGAACAGGACCACACGTTCGGGCTCGAGCTTTGGATTCCCCGCGCTCGTGCGGGCCTGTTCACGCTCGAGCACTTCGATGGCCGCTCCGACCAGCTCGGGTCGAATCCCGAGGTCTCGCAGCAGCTGCAACTGCTGTTTGGAGGAATCAAGCGCGAACCAGTCGTTGTTGGCGACGGCAGCCGCCGATTTGTAGGCGCGCTGGACCGTCGTATTATCGGCAGCGAGCACCTCGAGCACCTCGAGTTCGGCCAGGCTGGCCCTGGCCCAGTAGTCGTTTGAGTCGCGACGCAGGCGGCAACTGGCCGCCCAGCGCACGCCGTGCACCATGGCAGGGACGTCCAGCTCAAGGTCACGCTGACCGGTGAGCTCCTGCCAGAGCCAGCCGAGCGTGACCGCGTTGATGCCCGGATAGAAGCCAAGCGGGTCCGCGCGGAACGCAGCCGAGTAGGCGCGCGCCGCCTCATGCAGGCGCGCTTCCTCCCAAATGGCCTCCTCGCGCCTTTGCGGAGCCGCCACGCCATCCCGCCGCCAGCGCGCCGCCCACTCGTCCTTGTAGGTGCGCCCGATCAGCCCGAGAGTCTCACCATTTTCGGGGTGGTCCCGGGCAACGGCTTGAAGCCACTGGCGCGCTTCCTCGTGCCGATCCAGGCGCTCAAGCGCCAAACCTTTCTGCTGCCGGCAGGCGAGATCCTTCGGTTCAAGCACGAGCGCCTGCTCAAACACCTCCAAGGCAAAACGGAAACTGCGCAGACGCATCAATGCCTTGCCGGCGGTGCGTAGCGCTTCCAGCCGCAGCACACGGGTGGGCATTTCCCCCGCGAGCACCAGCACATCCCCGGGCCGGCCGCGCTGGCGCGCCACTTCGACCCGATCCTGCCACGTTTCAAGCTTCTGCCAGTACTCGTTGACGTCGCCAACGCGCAACGAACGCCAGTCCGGCTCCTGCAGGTTGGGCAGAAGGTGGTAGACCGGACTGACCTTACGGCCATGCCAGGCCGCCATGGTCGCTTTAACCATGGTCACCAGCGCGGCCTTATCCGCCGTGAGCCTGTCCGGGTCAGGCCTGCCATCCTTGAGCGCGTAAGCCAACGTTCGGTCCGGCCCCACATCGAAGGGCAGATGACCGCGGCCACTTTGCAGCGCGATCATGCCCCGGGCGCGCAGGGCGTGGCGCACGCCAAGTTCGTACCACACGTTCGGGTTATCGAGCGTCAGCTCCGCTACGACCAAATCGGCGAGCAGAAGCTCCTGGAACATGTCGGTTCGAATGTTGCCGGCGCGCTGTTCCCCGTCAGCACGCATGACCGCACATCCGGCCTCAATCAAGGCGGGCTGGATCACCTCGGCAAAGATGGCGTCGAAGTGAATGGGCCGTCCGTCCACGCCCGGCTTGGTGCCAAACGGCATCACCACAAACGCCTGTATCCCCGTAAGATCAGCACTCAATCGGTCGCCTCCACGCACGCAGGCTAAGCCGGATAAACCGGGCACTGCAAGTTTAGGGCTGAAGGTGAGAGGCGTTCGGGCCGAATATCTCGCCTCGATTTAAATCATGGATTCTTCAAGCAAAGCCAGGGCCGAATCGGAGAGACAGAATAGCACCCGGGTACCGGCCACCGGGACGAACCTCATGCGAAGGCCGTTTTCCCATGGAGGTTCCTTCCTGGCACTCGAAAAGAAGCTGCTTAGCGAGCGTTCCTTGATCCTTGATATAGAAATGTAAGTAGTAGAGGCCGGCACCCGTAAGCGCTAACTTGTTTTGAGAAAATTCTGCGCCTGGGACTGGCGTTTCCGAGGGGACTCGCGTAGCGCCGCGGCCAAGTCGTGCCAATTTTCGATCAACTCGCGCAGGCTCAGGCGCGGTTCGATCGCCCGCACGATTTGAGGAAAGGCCAAGCTAAATTCCCGCCACGAACTGGGCGCCCGTCGCTTCGGGCGAGACGAAACCCCAGGGGGAAATGGCGCGCGCGTGCGCCAAAAGCTTCTCGGTTAGCAGCGCCACAAATACTTTGCCGTACAGCCAGGCTTGGGCGCTGTCGTCCTGGCGCTTGGGCAAGTGGCCCAGTTGCACGATTTGCTTCAGGCGCTTAAAGACCAACTCGATCTGCCAGCGGTAGCGGTAGGCCTCCAGCACTTGGCCGGCGCTGAAGGCCGCAGCGACAAAGGTGCTCAGCACCAGGACGTACTGGGCAGAGAACAACGTTTCGGGTTGTAATTGCGAGCCGTTTTTGGTGGCCTCGCGCCGCAGCTTGGCCTGCGTGAGGGCGATGGCCGCCTTGGTCTTGCGCACCACGCACAAGCGCACCGCCAGCGCCGGGCGGCCATCGTGGGCAATCCAGACGGGCCACTCGGCTACTTGGCCCGTGTGGCAGAGGCTTTGGAGCCGCGCTTCCAGCTCAAAGGCCGAGCCGTCGGCCTGCTGGAGCCGGATGCCTTGCGCGTTGAGCCGCACGGTGAGCGCCGCACCTTGCTGGGCGGCATAATGCAAGCCCCGCGCGTGGCAATAGCCCCGATCGGCCACCCCCTGATCGCCGGCCCTCAAGGGCTACTGCAGCAGCGATTCGCCGTTGCCTTTGCCTTCCCGCGCCGTGAGCTTGAAAAAATCGCACGCCAGCGTGGGCCATTGAAAGCTGTAGTGCAGGCGCCAGAGGCTGCCGCTCTGGCCGGGTTCTTGCACCAGGGTCGAATCGATCAACCGTAGGGCGGGGGTGCCGGCCGCTTCCAGCCGCACGCCCCGCTCCCGCCACAGGGCACAGCAGAGTTGGTAGAGCCAAGCCTTGCTTTTGCGTAGCGGCTTGAGCAAGGCCACATCCGATAGCTCGGCCCAGTGGGCCGCCCGGGCCCGCCCGGCGGTTTCGCGCAGCGAAAAGCCCGCGCCCACGTGCAGCAGCAGCACCCGTAAGAGCGTTTCGGCCGACTTGTCTGGACGCAAGCCCTTTAAGGCGCCATGCTGCTGGGCCAGCGTCATCCAATCGGCCGGGAAAAAGGTCCGTAGCAGTTCCCAATCCTCATCGACCACAG
>JAFBAP010000048.1 GCA_019247695.1 Verrucomicrobiota bacterium
TTTGTCGTCATCGGCGAAAAGAGAACGCGCGATCGGCTTATCAGTGCACCCTTTTGGATAACGCCCGCAGCCGGACGCGGGGCTCCGGTGGCCACTCGAAGCCGGTGACGCGTTAGCCAAATCCTCGTCCGTGGAAATCCAGGCTAGCTGGGGCAGAAGGTATACTGCCCTGCAGCTTGGGGGGTTCACCGAGCACCTTGCTTGAAGGTCCGTTCGACTTCAGCGCCTCGCGCGAGGGCACGTGCGAGCCTGCCTCTCACGTCACCGGAATCTACCCCCATGAATGCCATTAAGAGCAGTTTTCCCCGACGGGCTTTTGCCACGTCCGACGGCGTCCGGTTAAGCTATATACGGCAGGGAAGCGGTCGTCCCCTTGTGCTCCTTCACGGCTGGTCCCAGTGCGCCGAGGAATTCAACCATCAAACGGAGCCACTCAGCGCGCGGTATGACGTCGTCGTCCCCGACCAACGGTCTCACGGCGAGTCACAAAAAGTGCCCTACGGGTTGAAAATTTCGCGGTTAGCCAAAGACCTGTACGACCTCCTGACTGAGCTGGCCCTGAATGAAGTGGCGGTGCTGGGTCATTCGATGGGATCAGCAGTGATCTGGAGCTACCTTGACCTGTTCGGCCCTGAACGCCTGTCAAAGATTGTTTTGGTCGATCAGCCGTCGATGGTCACTTCGCATCCGCACTGGACGCCGCAGGAATTAGAAGCGGCGGGCGCTTTCCTTACCGCTCAGCAAGTATCCGACATCGTTGCGGCCTTACGGGGCGAGGAAGCGGAACAGGTAACCCGACAGCTGATGGACGGGATGGTAACGAGGCAGGCCACCTCGGAGGTGCGGGAATGGATCATCCAATGTAACCTGAAGATGCCCCGGCCCCTGGCAGGGACGCTCCTGTACAATCTGTGCCATACGGACTGGAGAGATGTCATCCCGCGGATCGACCTGCCTGCCCTGATCATCAGCGGTCGGGCAAGCAGCACACCGTGGAAATCGCAAGAGTGGATTCATCGGCAAATCAAAGGATCGCAGTTTGAAGTCTTCGAAGAATCAGAAGGCGTCCAGCATTTTATGTTCATCGAAAACCCCGAGAAGTTTAATGGGCTGATCATGGAATATTTAGGTTAGCCAGCAACAACACTTCGAGAGCATAAAAAACCGGGCCTCAAGGCGGCTTCCGGGCATGGCGCTCGGCAGGGCGGAAATCGGGATACCGCCCAGGAAGGTTGCGGCCCGGCCGATCGAGTTTCCATACCACCAGCGCGTCACCCGGGCGAAGGGCTTTGAGGGTCGCCTCCAGGCCCGGATGGCGTCCAACCGCCCTGAGGCGCGGTCCTAATAAACGAGTATTCGAGCGCCGCCGCTCCCGGCAGAAGGTCCGGGATGACCGACTCAGAAAAGCCTTGCCCGGTGCTTACGTTACTGCCATGATAAAGTCCTTGTAGGATAGGGTTCATCGTCTTCTCTCCTTCGCCGCGAGGAGATGCGTCTATCTCCTCAGCGAAGGGCCCAGGCGACCACATTCAGCCTGAAGGTCAGTCCGACTCCAGCCGCACGGGTTTGTGCGCTCGCTTGCACTCTTAGGGGCCGCCGTTGGCGGCGTTCCTGGACAGCCAGCGAGGGAAGGTAACTCCAGCCGATCTCAACGAAAAAAACACCGTTATGGAAACGACAGCCCGAAATGAAATGCCGGCGGGCAACGGCAAAGCTCCCGTAAACCCCGATGCCCTTAATCTACTTCTCGGAAAGATGGTTAACGACCTCGGGGCCGCCGTAAGCGGGGCGCTCATTGTGCTGGGCGACCGGCTTGGCCTCTACGCAGCGCTTGCGGAGATCGGCCCGGCCAACTCGCAGCAACTCGCCGAAAAGTCCAACCTCCACGAACGACAGGTTCGCGAATGGCTGTGTGCCCAGGCCGCTTCGGGCTACGTCACCTACGATGCGGCAAAGGACAATTTTTCCCTTACGGCTGAACAGGCCGCGGTCTTTGCCGATCCAAACAGTCCGGCGGCGATGGTCGGCGGTTTTTACGGCATCTCGGCCGTCTACCATGACGAGCCGCTGGTGGCCGAGAGTTTTCAGACCGGAAAGGGTCTGCCGTGGAGCAAGCACCACCCTTGCCTTTTCTGCGGCACCGAACGGTTCTTTCGGCCCGGCTACCAGGCCAATATCAACGACAACTGGATTCCCGCGCTGGACGGCGTCCAACAAAAGTTGAGCACCGGAACTCGGGTGGCTGACATCGGCTGCGGCCATGGCATCTCCACCCTGATCATGGCGAAGGCGTTCCCTAACTCTGAATTCCATGGCTTTGACCTGCACCCGGCCTCCATCGAGGCAGCCAATCGACATGCGCAGGAGCAGCAACTGCCCAATGTCCGCTTCAGCATTGCCTCAGCCAAAGAGTTCCCGGGTCGCGACTATGGGTTTGTGACCGTGTTCGATGCCCTGCACGACATGGGCGATCCGGCGGGCGCGGCGTGCCATGTTAAAGAGGCCCTGCAAGCCGATGGCACCTTCATGATTGTGGAGCCTTTCGCGGGCGATTCGCTTACGGAAAACCTTACTCCGGTGGGCCGAGCGTATTACGGGTTTTCGACGATGATCTGCACGCCGAACTCGCTCAGCCAAGAGGTCGGCCTTGCGTTGGGAGCGCAGGCCGGTGAGCGGCGCTTGCGGGAGGTTGTCTCGAAGGGCGGTTTTACGCGGTTTCGTCGTGCCGCAGAAACGCCGTTCAATCTGATCCTGGAAGCACGGCCATAGAGGCTCGGTCGGCAGCCCACGCCGTGCACCAGAAATCGGGAGAACTGAAAAGCGACTTGATAACCCGCACAAGTCGCTCTGCTCGAGTGCATTCCATGGGTCGCCGCGGGCGTCCCCGAGCCGTAGGCAACCGCCCCCGAAGCCGCCCCCGGGCGGTGGCGATCATTGATAGCTCCTGAGGATGCGTACGGTTGGCGGCTGCAGACCTGACGCTAAAAATGCTCTGCATTGTTCCCAAAACTCCTCCTTCAGGCGTCCCGAGGGGAGGAAGCTTGGCGTTGCGGGGCGTGCTCCCTGAACAGGTCGTTTGCGATGATTTCGCGCACGGGAGAGGCCATGCGCAGGCCGGCGGCGTCGAACCCGGCAAGGATGTCCCGGCTCATGGCGTCCTTGACGCTACGGATGCCGTGAGTTTCGTAGACGAAGCGGACAGTCAGCTCCAGGTAGTTGTCCGTGATTCGGTAATAGACGCGGGGTTCGAAATCCAACCGGGTCAGGTGGTATTTCTGTTCCAGATGCCGGTGAGCCTCGGCAGAAACTTTCGCCGGGTCAACGGCGTGGGCGTGGGCGGTGGCCAGCAGGATCTCCTCCGCTCGGCCGCGGTCGGCGTCGTAGTGGATAAAGGCGCGGATCTCGTCCCAGATGTAGGGAAAATCCCGCGTGTAGTTGTAGACGGGTTCGTCGAAGACCTTGGCGTTGGAAACGGTGACGATGCGGCCGGTGAACTGCCGGCTCTTGACCCACATGGTCGGGTCGGCGTTGGCGATTTGCCCCATCTCCATGATGGTCGTTTGAATGAAGCCGAGGGCGACGACGTCCCCACGCACGCCGCCCATCGTGATACGATCGCCGACGGTGAAGGTGTTGCCGCGCAGGATGACGAAGTAGCCGGCCACGGCGCCGATAACCCGTTGCAGGGCAAAGGCCAGCCCGGCGGTGAGCAACCCGAAAGCGGGAGCGAGCCGGGCGGGATCCTCAAACCAGATGGAAGTCAATCCCAGGAGGATGAACACGGCCGATCCAAGGCTGATGGCCTGCCGGCTCCAGAAGCGTACCCGCTCGATGCGCGTCGAGTCGCCGCGGATGAGGAGGTTTGTCAGCGCTTTAAGGAGGTAACGCAGGGCCACAATGGCGGCGATAAAACTCAGGCTCAAGAGCAGTTTGCGCCCGTTCTCCGCGTTGAGGGCCAGCCACCGGATGCCAAAGACGTTCACCGTGGCAGGTTGGAGGCAAAAGCCGGCGGTGTCGAGAGGGTAAGGCGAACCGAATCCGGCGGATCACATGGCCGAGCGGGAGCCCGGCACCGCCGAGCATCGGAGCGCTCAATCGGTGATCGGCCTTGCCGGCGCTGGTGGGTCATTTGTCAAAGTTGTGGTCATTAATACCATTCAGATAGTTATCTCGGTAGAATGCCGGCTCAGGGGGCGTCGGCATCGGAGGATGCTCCGTACCCGGTTGAATCGGCCTTAGGCCCCAGGGGCCGGTAGAACTTAGCCCAGGGTTTACCCTGGGTAACCGTCAAATCTCGATCGAGCCCTGAAGGGGCGGCAGAGGGCGTTGCTCACGGGTTCTGCCGCCCCTTCAGCAAATCCAATCCGGCGGGGCGGGCGTTTGTCAGGATGGGCGTACGGACGTGACGCCTTAGGACGGCTGGATCCGGGGGGGAACCGCCTTCCCAGGGTAAACCCCACTGCCATTTAGTTAAGGGCCGGTGGATGGGGGCGCTTTCGTCCGGAAGGGACGAAAGCATCCCCCCTCGCCCTTAACTAAATGGCAGTGGGGGTAAATCCTGGGCTAAGTTCCTTTGGCCCTTCAGGCCCTCAAACCGGCTGCCGACCCGTTGGGCCTGGGCCTTTTATACGGTCTGCTAGGTTTAACGCTGGGCGGGCACCGGGGAAGCAAGACAAGATCTTACCTCCATGGCCGTCCAAAGGTTAGAAGCGGGAAGCTTACGGGTCTCTGGCCGAAGCCGGGCCCAGAAGCTACCGTTGCGCGCCGTAACCGAACACGAACCAATCCGCGGGCCAATCAATGCCAACAACTTTGACAACTGACCCACTACCACCCAAGGGTGAAAACCAAACTGGGCGGATTAGCCTTACTGCGCATTTTGTGGTCATCAGAAAGGCGTTAGGAGCGCCACGAAGCGGGCCAATGGACCGAAACAGCGTGGTCGAACCGCACAACCGCCGATCTTAACGCAGGTTTTCGGCCGGTTTTAGTCAGCACGAGAAATACTTTATGGCAGAGCGACAACCTTTTACGGTTCCCATTTATTGATCTTCAGTTAAGTAATGTCCGTTTTTGGATGAGGTAGCTCTGAGTCAAACGCACCTTTTGCTCGAGACTATACTTTTCTGAAGGTCAATAGTGCCCAACACGTTTGTACTCTCGCAGTATCGAAACCAGTTTAACTTCTTAAGGGCCAGGGTGTACTGCTGGACCGCCTCGAGGTTCGGAAACTCCTCGACTCCACCAAACGACCATTGATCCGAGGACCAACTTGAGTCGCATAGAATCGGCCTTTTACCACCTGCTTTTTCAAGTGCCTCGTTAAGCTTGGTTAGAAGACTATTTTGCTCGTCCTGGGATAAGTGATACCAAGCCTCCGAAAACCTGCCCACAAAGAGCTTATAAATTGGTTGGGACATTTCAAAACCCTCCTAAACTGAACTGGTAGGAAATCGCATTTGGCCCTCCGGGGCATTAGGCCGGGAGTCTGAAGCCGAAAGCGTGCGGTTCGACGGATGCAGAGTAACAAAGAGGGGCTCGGAACTCAAAGAGGGGCTTTTTCGGCGATCCCCGCAGAGCTCCTCGCACCGCAAGCCGTACGAATTCATGCGCTCGGGCGGCACGCTCGAAGCGGCGTTCTCAGGCCCTGCACCGGACTTTCCGCCCGTCGGTTTTCGCCTGAGCGTACCACAAACCTTCATGTTCCGGGCGTGGTCTCCCTGACGCGCTAAATGGCCACTTCGTAATAAAGGGTTTTAGAGGGGTCCTGCTCGACCCTTCCCGCCAGGGCGGGCGGTACGCCTTTGTCGATCCGCAACACGCCGTCGTTCGTGATCTCATTCAGACGCCGCTCCAGTTCATCCAGCGGCATGTTTCCCCAACCCTTTTTGACCGCCATATCGTGATCGACCGGAATCACCGCAACTTCCAACGCGTTCATCAGCTCGAGGCCCTGTTCTCGAAGCGTCGCATTGTGGCTGCCGTGATGCCCCGTTTTATAAAAATACGTCCTTTTCAGAAGGTCCGGGCCCGTGACGGGCTGGCCTTTAACCGTCCAGGAGAGGTCCTCCCAGGACAACCAGTTGCCGACCTGGGCGTCGGCCGCAAACAGGAGCACCCGGCCGTCCCCAAGTTCGATTGCGAGCGCGAGGCTGGTGTTGTTGGTTGCGCTGTCAAGTTGAAGCGCCAGGTCCGACGACGCAGCGAGCCAGTCCGTGTCGATGCGGCGCCACGACTGATCGGCGGGTGCAGCCGTTTCGACGCCGGAATTTGTGTTTCCGAGCTCGCCTGGCTCCCCGTTGCGGACGTCGGAGTCCGGGCCCCAATAATGGGCCTGAAAAAACGGCACTTGCTCAGCCGCCGGCAGGGGAATCTGCACGATGGGGTCGAAAGGCGCGGCGGAATCCGTCTCCGCACTCGGACTTACCAAGCCATTCAGATTTTCTACGGCCGCCATGCCGTAGGTTTCCGGATGGCTTTTTGAGGGATTAAACCGCTTGATCATCTTTTCATCGTGCGGTGGTCCCAGAACGTACAACCGCGCATCGACCCCCTCCAGGTCCACCGGCGCGTCCCCCGGCCGGCAATAGCGGGGCGTCGGGGTGAACCCTTTAACAATTTTGAGCGCGTCACCCGTCGTACCCTGGCCCGCGGCGCCAAAGAACTCCATCACCCCGTCGATCATAGGGTCCGGGTTACCTGCCAATCGCATCCGCGCACTGGCCGACGCCAGGGCCAGGCGCAGCGCCTGCCGCTCGGTCCGCAGATGCTTGGCGAGGTCATCTTCCGGATCTTCCGTCCACGCCAGCCAGACTTTATCAACCTTAAGTTTGTCAGATTGAAAGAGGTCCCTGGCTTGAACAAAACCCGAGAGGTGATCCCAGTGCTCGTGGGTGATGATCAGGAGATCAAGGTGGCCCCTTGTCGTGGCAATCACGTCACTGACCACCGCCCGCATCTTGAAAGCGGCATCGGGCGTGCCCAGGATCACGCCGCAATCAATCATGATGTAATACGACCCGCCCGTCTTACGGGGCAATGTTATAAGGAAACAGTCACCAAGCCCTTGCCGGTACATCCTGACCCTGGCTGCGGGCGTCGCTTGCCTGGTACCTGCACCTGGGTTCGGACCGGCAGCGGCTTTGCGGGTCGGTGAGCCGCCTTTTGCCGTTTTCTTGGTCGTTTTGCTGGCCGCCATAAAGATAAGTGTCCGTGATTTCCTTCTAGAGCCCGCGGTGCAGCATCGCGAACGGTTCGCGTCTGAGCGCCGTCTCGCCGGCGTAGTTGAAGTGCAGGTTCCCCTGCGCCATTTCCATCTGGAATGCCTTTTGCGCCTGCATGCGGTCAGGGTGTCCAACGCGCTTGCGCACGACGTAACGGATGGCGCGTTTTTCGAGGTCGACGAGAAGGGTGCAACCGCCGCGAAACTTGCCGCTGCCGTCCGCCGGAAACCAACTCTGGGTGATTTCGACGACGAGATCGGTCCGCTGCTGCCCGTCCGGGCCGATCCGGCGAACGGGCCGAACGGAGTGGACCTCGAAATTTCGCAGCTCACCCGGCTGGCCGTTCAACGTGTTGCGTTTGCCGCGATAAAACCCGAGCGCTTCAGTGTGTGCATCTTGAATGCTCGGGTCAGTCATAAACCAGTTGTGCAGGCATTTGCCGTTTTGATCCGAGATCGTGAACGCCTTTTTCCGGTCAGCCTGCAAGTCCCAGCCCAGTTCCAGCTTCTCGAACATGCCCACAAGCGAGAACTGGATTTCCGGCCGTTCCCAGCGGAGGCTCTCGGAAGAGAGGTTTCTGACATTTTCCGGGTAGATGCCGCGCCGGCGGAACCCTTGAATGAAGGCGGGACGGTACCCCCAAACATCGTCCGGGACGAGGTCGCGGTCCGCGGTGATCAGCGCGCGCAGGTACTCGCCGAAGTTGAGGTCCACCGGAGGACAGTAGTCGAGGGCGCGAATGCAAATGTTCAAGACGTGTCCCGCGGTTTTGCTGGCTTCTTGAGCGAGGCGGTTCACCAGGTCGTGGGGGATCTCGCCTTGCGGCAGGATGCCCGTGCCGGAGGTCGCCAGGCGGATCAGGTCGGCGCTGCGCCGGCGGTAAATGTCGAGAAATGCATCAAAGACGGCGGCGACCAGCACCGCGCCGCGGTCGTGCGCTTCGGTGGCCTTTGTATAATCCTGCGGCCCCGGCTTCGCAGGCACCCACACGCCGTCTTGGAAGTCGCCAATGGCGCTGCGCAGGGCCCCGTACCGGCCAATCCCCTGGCCGAACTGCCAAGCAAGTTGAGCCAGCATGTTTTGATTGGCCAGGTTACCCTGGGTGCGCCGGATCTGGTCGCGCAAGGCTTCGGGCACGGTGAAGTGCTGGAACAAGGCCACGATGTCGGCAAACGCTTCGTGAAAGGCGAGCACATCCGGGTTGGTGGGCTCCCCAAAATACCGGTGGAGACCGTCGAGCAACGCGTGCGTCGTCTCATGGGCGATCACGTCATGGGACAAGGAGCAAAAAACCGTTCCGCCCGGCAGGTTGCCGCCGGGGCCACTGCGGGTTGCGGCAAAGTAACCCAACAACAACGCCTTCTTGTCCGGGCTGTAGAAAGAGTTGGCTTCCCGCAAAGCGTGCGGATAGATGCGAAGCCGGCGGACGTAATGCTTCTCGACGCGCGGCTGGCCATTCTGCACGGACTTGACGAACCGGGGCGCCCAAAGCGCGACGCGACCGAGGGCGCGTTCAAATGATTCAATGGTCTTCATCGCGATCGCGTAGACCATCTGTTGATGAAAGCGGGGGCTCGCCTCCGACGGGGGCAGCCCGGACTGCGCCAGCACCGAAGGGTGGTTCAGATCGACCGGGGCATAACAACAGCCGGTGGATGGGTCCACATCAACCACCTCGAGGTATTCGCCCACCGGGCCGGGCTGCAATGCCTCCCACACGACTTCCAGCGTCGTTTCATTGATCTGCAGCAAATCGGGATCGTAGCCAACCAACGGGTCGAACGCGTAGACCCGCAATTTGCGCGTCACGAGGGTGGGCATCGGGGGATCCAGCGCCAACTGCAGCGCGTGCGCGTCCGTTGCGCCGAGTTTCGGAACCGGCGAAGGCTTCGGAGCGCCGCTTGGGATCCCGGTTCGCTCGAGCGCGGCCCGGAGCGCGTTCGAAGCGGCCGGCGCGTCGTGCAGGATTTCGATCACCCGGCGACGGTCGGCTTCCGAAAGCCCCTCCGGATTTTCCGGGTCCGGCAATAACTCCTCGAGTTCCCGGGAACGTTGGGAGAGTTGAAGCGCCTCAAGTTCCAGCATGCGCTGGCGGCCGGCATCCGGCACCGTCGCGGCGATACCGAGGCCGGTGATCACGCGAAGGAACGGGAAACTTGCCGAATCCGCGGGTTGCTTTTGCAGGGTGGCGGCATCGGCCGGCGTGTGCGCCAACGCCGCCTCGGCCTGAATGATCCCCCGCCCCAGCCGTTCAGCCAGCTCGCGGCTGTCAAGGCGTGCCGCGTCGAACAGCGCCTTGCGCACAGCTTCAACCCGCATCCAGCCTTCCGGGTACTTCTCCCAGGCGGCCTTGTTTTGCTGGATCCATAAGGCGGCCGCCGCGGCGACCTGCGGCGTGGCTGACGACGTGCCGCTGCCGTTATGGTCCACGATCTCGCTGCAGCCTAACCTTGCCCACGGGGTGTTGGGCGTGAAGGCCGCCAGCGCCGTGGCCATCTTGCTCGCCGGACCGTAGTTCCCGGCCATGATGCTGACCGGCAGATCGGCGTAAGGACGGCCGTCGGCCATGACTCCGCAGGCCGCCACCACACGCTTGAAACGGGCTGGGTAGACGATGTTTCGGGTCGGGAGGTTACCGAAATTGTTGCCTGCAGCCGTGACGATAAAAACCCCCAGCTCGTAGAGCGCGTTCACCGCATCGGCCCACGCCTGCGACGCGAGGCCACCCATGCTCATGGTGATGACGTGCACCCGTTTGGTCTTGTCGCTGAACAGACCGTGGATGTAGTCGAACGCCTTGGCGATGGCGCTGTTGCTGAACAACACGACCGAATTCGCCACGCGAATGGGGACAACCTCCAGAAAGGGCGCGCCGCCCAACTCCACCCCGTCCACCGGCGCGCCCGCCAAAAGGCCCAAGGTGCCGGTCCCATGCCCCAGGTTGGTGAACACGCCTTCGGTGCGATCGGTCGCATCGTCAAGCCGGCCGTCATCGACGAAATTTTTCTGAAGATTCGTCGGAGTTTCCGCGAGCAGGAAGCGCGGTCTGGTCCGGTGATTGGGGTCGTAGCCCGTGTCGAAATGCGCGATGCGGATCCGATCCGTGGGCCGGCCAACCGCCGATCGTGCCGCCTCAAGCTGTGAATGGCCGGGGTCGCGGAACCAGAAGACGTCCGAGGCGGTGGGGAGACGCGTGTCCGGATCGGACGGCTTATCGCAGGTGCGCGCGGCCGCCATGGCATGTTGAACGGGCGTTCCCGTGATCCATTGCTGCACCAGGTCCGGTTCGGCCGTCTCGGGCGCTGTCAGGCCGGCCATGCCGAACCCTTGCGTTACGAGGTGATGGCCCAGGTCCCACGCGTTGACCTCCGCCGCGTCCTCAGTCGGTGACATGACGTACCATTCCGGCCCGGCCGCGGCGCCTAACCCGGCGGTCGGCGGCAGAATGCTGTTGAACAGGCGCTGAAAGCCTACATTGAGCGGTTGATTGCCGAAATTAAAGCCGGCTTGGGCCGGGGCGGCGGGCAATTTCAGCAGGAGGCGTGGGGAACGGGTCAGAACGGTCACGTGGGTGCTCCATTAACTATCCGGCTAAATAGGATGCCGGGGCAGATCAGCTTGTTTAAGGGCTCCTGCGCCATCCGTCCATACGTAGAAATGCGCATGCCCATTTGGCTTGATAGCGAGATCGGGACGAAACAGCGGCAAGGGGCAGGTGCCGGCCCGGACGTGCCGCCGCACCTGGCCGGTTCACTCACGCCTACGATCCTGCGATCCTTGGTAAACGATCGGAGAACGCAACTCCGGCCGAGACCTCCGGCATCCGTTCTGTTTCGCCTCATTTTTCTCGGTCCCGCGGCAAAGCGGGCGAACCCGGAGTTTCGCATCGCTTTGGGTTTTTAGCTCGGCTTCATCCATTTTCGAGATTGAGGACGGGGGAGTAAACTGGGGGGGGCACCCGCAAAGTGACCCGCACCTGTGTTTACCCCACCCGCCGAGGTCAGGGCCGTACCGGCGGCGTTTGCCCCCCTTGTTTACTGAACCCGGTTGGCTGCGCGCGCAAGCGTTACTGTGCGCCGTGCTGCTGGCTCCCGCCAACCACGCGACGGCTGCCTCCAGGGCCGCGCGCAACTACGCTTGCTCACGTTCGAGTTGGGACAGGGTCACCACCCCCAATAAACCACCCTTTCAGATCGGATACACCTGTCGGACTATGAAGGTGACGTCACCCTAATATTCTAGCCGTCTAATGTGACGGGCTGTTGCAAGCGTTGCTAATCCTTGCCAGGACCATGCTCAAGTCCTCCCCTGGCTGCCGACGTCACCCAATCGGGTGATTAATGAGCTCTTGTGGCGATTCTCTTTCGAGTTTAGTAAAGAACTTCCGTATAACTCGGTTGACTTCTTCGAAATCGGACCGGCTGGAACCGCTATTCACCAAGGATTTAATGAACCGCGTTTATCACTTTTTCCTTTGTCTCTTCTGGCCTGTAGACGGGCAGCCTTATGGTAGAGTCGAGATCTGGCGCGGTGGAGGTAGGGACAATCATAACCTGTTGACCGGCCCTTTCGGTTGCCGGTGTCTGAGTAATTGCCCATGTCTTCCGTTTCCAGATCCCGCTCATCAAACCGAACATGCAGCTTTCCCGCATT
>JAFBAP010000049.1 GCA_019247695.1 Verrucomicrobiota bacterium
CTAGATGGTGCTGCGCCTGCCGGCGTCGCGAAGCAGCACGATAACAATCGTCGCGCCGATCATGTCGAACAACGTCAGACAGGCAAACAAGGGACCATACCCGATCGTTGTCGCCAGGGCGCCGACCACCAGCGAAAAGCTCAAACCCCCCGTCCAGGAAGCGGTGCCCGTAAGCCCGTTGGCAGTCGCCACTTCGTGCGGATCGAACACGTCAGCGCTCAGCGTGTTGAGCAACGCGGAAATCATCTGGTGCGCGAAGCCCCCGATGCAGAACAACGCAATCGCGACGTAAGGGCTGGCCGCCAACCCGATGCAGCCCGGCCCGATCATAAGGATCGCGCCCAAAACAATCCCCGCAATTCGGGAAGGAATGAGTTTCAGCTTGAAATACTTCATCACAAGCGGTGACAGATAACCGCCAAAGATTCCGCCCAGATCCGCCGCGAGAAAGGGCAACCACCCGAAGACCGCGATTTGCTTCAGGTTCATGTGGCGTTCGTTCGCCAGGTAAAGCGGGATCCAGAAATTAAAGGTTTGCCAGGCCGGCTCGGCCAGACAGCGAGGGATGGCAATTCCCCAAAACCGGGCCGACGAGATAATCTCCCGGACCGGGGGCGGTTTCCGTACTTCCTCGGAGGTCGCTTTCCTTTCCTGACCCGCGAGAATGTACTCACGCTCCCGATCACTTACTAACCAGTGTTGCGCCGGCGGACGGTAGAACAGCCACCAGAGCAGGGCAAAAATGAACCCCAGGCCGCCGGTCACGACGAAGGCCATCTGCCAGCTCGATTGCATCATGACCCCGATCACCAGCGGCGGTGCCAGCAGGGCCCCGAGTGAGGTGCCCGCGTTGAAATACCCGACTGCGACCGACCGTTCTTTAGCCGGGAACCATTCCGAGATCGCCTTGATGCCGGCCGGAATGGCTGCGGCTTCGCTGAGTCCAAGCAATCCGCGGAAGAAGGCCAGCGAACCCCAGCTGTTGGCGAGCGCATGGAGCAAGTTTGCTCCGGACCAAGCAACCGCGAATAAGGCGAACCCGAGTTTGAGCCCCAAAAAGTCGAGCACATAGCCGCACACCGCTTGCATGACGGTATAGCCAACCTGGAAGGCCGCCACGATGTAGGAATATTCCTGGGTCGAGAAACTCAGGCTTTTTTGCAGCACCGGGGCAAGGACCGCAAGGGAGTTGCGTGCCAGGTAGTTGATGATGGTCCCGAGACAGATCAGCCCGACAATCCACCAGCGGAATCCTTTGATCTTTTTCATCGTCCTGTTTGGGAACAGCCCTATGGATCACGCGCCGCGGCTTTCGGCGCGAAGCGCTGCCCGCGCGGGGTGCTACAAATGTCCGGGGGGCGGCAAACGGAACGCGACGCGCGAAAAACACGAGCGGCCAGGCGATCGGCAGGCCGCTGAACTTTGTCGCAGGGCAACGGTTGCGGCAACCTAAATTTTTTCGGGCGAGTGATGGATTCCAGCGGCTATGGGGCAGTACAATTGCAAGTTGCAGACGATCTTGGGAGGCGCGCGCCCGCCCGCGCGAGGCTCACCCGAGCTTTTTGCAGCCGGCCAGTTAGGCGCATTTTCGGGATGGCCGGCTAAAAAGAAACGCGGGTAAAACGGAGGCCTCCGACTAACGGATGGCTGTGCGCCGCTCGGGTTCGAAACAGGCAACGTCGAGGTCAGGGGTTTCTTCGAGGGCCAACTGGGCGGCGAGCCGTCCCGCATAGGGACCCACCGTTAACCCATAGCGGCCCAGGCCTGTGGCAATGACCAGACCAGGACTTAACCGCGGCCGTCCGAGCAACGGCAGGCCGTCGCGGGTCATCGGACGGAAGCCAACCCGAATTTCCTCCAACGCGGCCGTTTTCAGGCCAGGGGCGATGCGCAAACCTTCTTCGAGCACCTCGGCGACACCACCGGCGGTGACACGAAAATCGAATCCCGAACCGCTCTCCCGCGTTGCACCCATCACGACCCGGCCTTCGCCGAAGCCGAGCAGGTAGTATTCGCTCAGCACGGGCACGATGAGAGGCCAGGTCGCCGTTGAAGCGTCTTCTACCTTGAGATGCAGGATCTGACCCCGTTGCGGTTCAACCTCGAGGTGAACCGCGAGCGGCCGGCAGAGAGCGGCTGACCATGCCCCCGCGGCCACGACGACGACGTCCGCCTGGAGAAGTTTGCCCTGCACCCAGGCGCCGACTCTCGTACGGCCGGTGCGCTCCAACGTGGCCGTTCCGGACCATGGCCGCGCACCGGCTTCAACGGCCGCCCTGTGCAGCGCCGCTCGGACGCTTTCTCCGGAGACGCGGATGGCCCCGCTCAGGTAGAGACCCGCCAGCGCCGGATCCAGGTGGGGAAACAGCGCTTTCGGGCCACCGGCATCGAGCAAGCGGACCTCGCCGACCTCGGTCACCCCGCGATCGAGGTAGCTTTGCAATCGGCGGGCCACCGGCTCCAATTGGTCGCGGGCAGGTGCGACGACCAAGCCCCCGACCGGGGCGTAGTCAACTCCGGTTTCGCCGAAGGCAACGAGGCTGGCGACGAGCCCGGGATAATCGCGGACGGCAGCGAACGCGAGCGCTTCGTAACGCGGATCGCGGCTTTGCGAAAGCCAGGGACAAATGATACCGGCACCGGCCAACGTGGCTCGTCCCGGGATATCGCCGTCGATCAAATCGACCTCTACGCCGCGCCGGGCCAGATGAAAGGCGGCACTTGCGCCCACGATGCCCGCGCCCACCACGACCACTCTCATGAGGCGGTGATTCTAAGCGCTCGTGTTCACGGCGCGAGCCGGAATTTACCAGCCCTCAGGCGTTACGAGGTGCGGCGGCGCTTCCAAATTTGAACCTCCATGGCCGTCGAAATAGTATCGGCAAACTTTTGCGCGTCAGAAAGGGTTCGCAACGGGAGGCTGCCCCCCAACGTTGGTATCGGGAGCGGCCGGGAGCGTCACTTCAAAGCAGGTGCCCTCCGCCGTTGATTGCGCCAATCGGATTCTGCCCCCATGCAAATGGACGATCTCCCGGCAGATGCTCAAGCCGAGCCCGACGCCGCCGGTCTCCCGGTGACGCGCGGCATCGGTGCGGTGGAATCGCTGGAAGAGCCGGCCGCGCTCAGGGGCTGGGATCTGGGGCGCCGAATTCTCGATGCGTAACGTCACGCCGGTCCGCCGGTTACTGGCCGACGCGCGAATCCAACCGCCGGGGTAATTGTACTTAAGGGCATTATCCAGCAGGTTGAGCAGCAGCCGGCGGGTTAACAGAGGGTCGCCCCGGACGTGGATGCCGGACGGGACGCCATTTTCGACGCGGATGCCGGCCGGCTCGGCGAGCGCCTCAACGTCTTCGAGCAGTTCATGGCAGAGCGCGGCGAGGTCCACCGGTTCGGGCGTGATTCGGACTGCGCCGGCGTCCGCCCGAGTGAGGAAAAGCAGTGAATCGCAGAGGCGGTCCAGGTGGTGAATTTCCAAGAGCAGGCGTTCAAAGGATTCTTCCAGGGCGACCCCCTTCTCGGCGTGCCGAAGCAACGATTCGACCTCGCATTTCATGAGGGTGAGCGGCATGCGGAACTCGTGGGAGGCGTCGGCGGTGAACCGTTTAATGTTGAGGACGCTGCGTTCGAGTCGTTCCAGCAGGGCGTTGAACGCCTGGGTAAGGCGGGCGACCTCGTCCGCCGTGCCCGCTTCGGGGATACGCCGGTCCAGGTTACCGATGGTGATGCCGTCGGCCGCGTCGGCCAAGCCGCTGAGCCCTGCAAGGAGCCTGCGGCCGGACGCCCAGGCGATGGCGGCCGCGACGGCTGCAGCGGCCGGCAAGAGCACGGCGTCGCAGGACAGCAGGGTCATGAGCCCTTCAAACGCTTCGCGCCGTTCGGCCTTGGACGGCACCCGGGTGTGGTCTTGCGAAAAGGCCTCGAGCTGTTCATGGTAATAGAGCCCGGCGGACAAGGCCGCAAACAGCACCAGGGTCAGGGCTACCAAAACGGCGCACAGCAGGGCAAAGCGGGAGCGCAGCGAGCGAAATTTCATGGGTCTTGGGCCACTTTGTAACCGATGCCCCGGACCGTGTGGATGAGCTTGGCCGAAAAGGGGTCGTCCACCTTGCGGCGCAACCGTTGGACGTAGACGTCCACCACGTTGGTGCCGGGGTCGAAGTGGTAGTCCCACACGCGTTCGCAAATCTGGGTGCGCGTGAACACCCGGCCGGGGTGCCGCACCAGCAGCTCAAGCAAGGCAAATTCGCGTGCGGTGAGGGCGATCGCTCGGCCGCCGCGCTCCACGACGCGTTCCGCGGGCCGGACGATGAGGTTGCCCACGCGGAAAAAACTGAACGTCTCTCCGCCCGACCTCCGGATGAGGGCGCGAAGGCGTGCGACCAACTCATCCATCGAGAACGGCTTGGGCAGGTAATCGTCCGCCCCGGCGTTCAGGCCTTCGACGCGCTCGGTGACCGACCCGCGGGCGGTCAGGATCAAAACCGGCGTGGCATCCAGGCGTTCCCTCAGAACGCGCAGCACGCTCAGGCCGTCCCGGCCGGGTAGCATTACGTCCAGGACGACGGCCTCGAAGGATTCAACCCGCATCCGCTCGAGCGCCTCGTGCCCGTCGCCGCAGAGGCTCACCCCGAGACCCTCGTCGGTGAGGGCCTTCCGGATGAAGCCGGCCACGCGTTTCTCGTCCTCGACCACCAGCACGCGCACGCGCAACATTACTGCCTTTGGCGGCCCGGCCAAAATGACAATTCGTTCATGCGGCCTTTCCGATTTTCCCGATCAGCTCACCCTTTATGCGTTAGCCGGACGGGGGTGCCCAAGTCTCACCGGGCAAATTCGCACGAGACCTAGCCGCGGGTGTGAAGCCCTCGAGCTTGCGAGCCGGATAAATGGCAGAATATTCATGCCGGTTTCATCGCCGCTTAATCGAACGCAGTTTTTTTGGCCCTGTTTAACCCGAACCGTGGAGGTATTATGTTTAATTCTTCGGTTAGAGCGTCGCAACAAAGGGACGGCAGTATGAATCGGACCCCTGACGGCGGTTTGAGCAAGGTGCCTGAGGTCACCTTGGTCTTTTGGATTTTGAAGATGGCCGCGACGACGCTGGGCGAAACAGGCGGCGATACGGTCACGATGACACTGAACTGGGGTTATTCCGCCGGCACGGCCCTCTTTCTGGGCGTGCTTATCGTGCTGGTGATGGCCCAAATCGTTGCAAGAAGGTTTCATCCTTTTCTCTATTGGGCCACCATCGTCGCCTCGACGACCTTCGGCACCACGATGGCCGATTTCGCCGACCGTTCGCTCGGGATCGGCTACACCGGCGGTTCCGCCCTGCTGTTAGGTTGCCTCCTTGCGGTGCTTGCCCTTTGGCATCGGGCGCAAGGCACCATCGCGGTAAACACGGTGTCCACGCCCAGAGTGGAAGCATTCTACTGGACCGCCATCACCGCCTCGCAGACACTGGGCACCGCGCTGGGCGATTGGATGGCGGACACCGGTGGGTTGGGTTACGAAGGGGGTGCGTTGGCGTTCGCGGCCGGTCTGGCGGTGATTGCAGGGCTTTATTTCTGGACGGGCGTCTCGCGCGTGCTGCTCTTCTGGGCGGCATTTATCCTCACCCGGCCGCTCGGGGCCAGCGTGGGCGACTTTCTGGATAAGCCGAGAAGTCAGGGTGGCCTGGCCTTCAGCCGACCATTGGCCTCGGCCGTCATCGCCGCTTTTATTCTCGCGGGTCTGGTCTTGCTGCCGCAGCGGGCCGGGCGCCATCCCGGCGCGTCCCGTCCCGCTTCGGATGGATAGCGGCGGGCGCTTAGGACGGCACCCCACCAGCCTGAATTCCCATGGACAAGCATTCAGCTAACCCGGCACCCGCGGAGATGGCCGCCGGAGCGTCAGGTGCGGCGGGCGTTATCTAAAAGGCTGCGCTGATAGGTAATACCATTTCGACGGCCACGGAGGTAAATTTTTGTCTTGCTTCCCAGGTGCCCTGCGAGTGTTAGTCCCCTGCCAGTGTTACACCTTTCAGACCGTATAAACGGTCCAGGCCCAACGGGCCGGCAGACGGTTTGATGGCCTGAAGGGCCAAAGGAACTTAGCCCAGGGTTTACCCCATTGCCATTTAGTTAAGGGCGGCAGGCCGGGCGTGGCCTTCGTCCCGCAGGGACGAAAGCAGCCCCACTCGCCCCTAACTAAATGGCATTGGAGTTTACCCTGGGACGGCGTTTTTCCTACGGCTCAGCCCTGAAGGGGCGGCAGAAACCGTGAGCAACACCCTCTGCCGCCCCTTCAGGGCTCGATCGTGATTTGACGGTTACCCAGGGTAAACCCTGGGCTATGTTCTGCCGGCCCATTGGGCCTAAGGCATTTCAACCAAGTACGGAGCATCCTCCGGCACCGGCACTCCCTGAGCCGAAATTCCCATGGGCTATGTTTTCCCGGCCCGTTGGGCCTATGACCAATTTAACCGGCTACGGAGTACCCTCCGGCGCCGACACCCCCCCTGAGTCGACATTCTATCGGGCTAACCGTCTGAATGGTACAAGCGCAAAACTCGCCGGCGGCCGAAATCCGTAGCGGCCCGGGACCGGTCTCCCTGCCGCCGCCTGGAGTTAACAATATTGTCATCTTGCTGTTAACGCTTTGTAAGAAGCCGCGCTTAAACGTGCTGGCATGCCGACCGGGTCTTCGGCCCCAGGCTTGGTGGAATTGACGCATGGCTTGGGGGGCGCGCACAGGAATAAAATCGCGAGGTTAGACGCGTTCCTTTTCGCGGCTGCCTGCGTTCTGCTCCTGGGGGCGAAGCTGCTCGCCGTGCTCCATTACCGCATTGATTCAGACGAACCGCAACACTTGCACGTGGTTTGGAACTGGCTGCATGCGGGCGTGGGCTATCGAGATTTTTTTGACAATCACGCCCCGTTGTTCCACCTGGTGAGCGCGCCAATTCTGGCCGGCTTTGGCGAACACGCGAGCACCTTGCTCGCGATGAGGTCGGTCTTGCTGCTCGTCTACGCGGCAAATTTGGTTGCGGCAAGCGCTTTGGCCCGGATGTTCACGACGCCGCATCTGGCCCGGTGGGCAGGCCCGGCGCTCGGGGTTTTCCCTCCCTTCTTTCTCACCAGCACGGAGTGGCGACCCGATGGGCTTTGGGCTTTGGCGTTTCTCGGATGCCTGAATCTGTTAATCCGCGGCCATTGGCGGCCGGTAAGGATTTTCTGCGCATTTCTGGTCCTTGGGTTTGGGTTCTGCGTTTCGTTGAAGACCGTGCTGATGCTGGTCGTGTTGTTGCAGGCGTTTGCGATTCTTTACTTTGCGAGCGTTCGCAGCGCACGGCCGGCCCTGCCGGTGGTTTGCCAATCGGCGGTGGCGGCCCTGCTCGGGTTGGCCCTCTTTCCGGCCATGCTGGCGCTCTACCTGGCAATGCAGCACGCCTTGCCTTACGCCTGGGAGGCCATGGTCAGCCACAACCTGCTTCCAGAATCCACGCCTGTTGCGACGAAGGTGACCCGTACTGTTCAATGGCTCCTGGCCCTGGTTCTGCCCGTTAGCGCGAGCGTCCTCGCTTGGAGACGCCTGGAGAGTAGTAATGCGGGCCGGTACCGCACTTTCTTAACGTTGATTGCGCTGCTGTTCCTCGTCACTTTGCGCTGCCATTGGCGGTGCGTCACGGCCGAAGATTATCTGCCGTTGCACGCGCTCCTGGTCCCGTTGGCGCTACCCGCCGTAGCGCACGCCGGGCAGAAAATCGGCGGCGCGCGACCGGCGCGGTGCGTTCCCTGGCTCACCTTCGCGATCTGCCTTTTGCTGAGCGCGGTCCAAGGTCGACTCTGGGAAAATCGCACCCGCTGCAAGCTTAACCTGGTGGCTAACGCGCTGCGGCTCGCACCGCCGGGGGCTTACGTCATGGACGCCAAGGGCGAAACGATCTTTCGGCGCCGTCCCACGCGGCTCGTCTTGGAGCACCTCACCATCCTGCGCATCAAGCACCGCCTTTTAACCGATGACATTGCCGAACGGTTGGTTGACCGGCGCGTGGCGGTGGTGAGCGACTGCAAGCTGACCGCCGGCGCGGCCGCACTGGTCAACGTCGAATACCTTCCCGTCGCCTGGCGGCTGCGGGTCCTGGGCAAGTGGCTGCCGCCCTCATCGACGCAAGGGGGCCAAACCGCGTACGCGTTCGAGGTGAAGATTCCCGAAACGTACGTCTTCATCGGCCAAGAAGGCGTGGTGACGGGTGAACTGGACGACGCGCCCCTGACCGGGACGGCGTTTCTCAGCGCCGGGCGCCACCGGTTCCGCTGCGGGAGGCGCGCCTCGGGCCCGCTGGCGCTCTTTTGGGCCCACGCTCAGGAAGCCGGGTACACCCCGTTCGTGACGCTTGCGCCTGACCGGCGTGGCGTTGAGGACTGATGGCGCACTGTACTTATACCATTCAGACAGTTATCTCGGTAGAATGTCGGCTAACAGGGGTATCGGCGCCGGAGGATGCTCCGCACCTTGTTGAACGGGTCTTACACCAATTCAGATAGTTACCCTGGTGGAATTTCGACTGGGTTTCAGCCCCGAAGGGGTGGCAGAACATAGCCCAGGGTTTACCCCTAACCTTCCCCCGCTGCGCTCGGCGTGAGTTCCGCCAAGACCGTTTTCAAGACGGCCGGATCCACGGGCTTGACCAGGTGCCGAGCGAACCCCGCCTCCTGGGATTTGCGCCGGTCTTCCGCCTGGCCCCAGCCGGTCACCGCAACCAGGACCGTGTCCTTCGTTTCCGGCCGTTGTCGCAGGGCGCGGCCCACTGCGTGGCCGTCCATACCGGGCAGCCCGATGTCGAGGAGCACCAGGTGCGGTTTAAACTGCGGGGCCAGCGCCAGGGCGGTGGACCCCTCATAGGCCACCTGGGCGGCATGGCCAGCCAGGTGCACCACCGCGGCGAGGGCGTCGGCCGCGTCCACGTTGTCGTCCACGACCAACACGCGAAGCTGGGCCGGACCGCTCGCACGGGCCGTTTGCTCCGCAGCGGCGTCGGGCGCCTCGGGCGTCTGGGGCGTCTGGGGGTTTGGGGCCACCGGCAGCCGCACCACAAACTCGCTGCCTTTGCCTCGCCCGGGGCTGAAGGCATCCACCTTGCCGCCATGCAGTTCGATCAATTGCTTCACCAAGCTTAAGCCGATCCCTAAGCCCCCGACGGAGCGGTCCAGGCGCCGGTCCGCCTGCACAAACAGGTTAAAGATCCGCGGCAGCATCATGGGCTCGATGCCGATGCCCGAATCCTGCACCCGCACGGTGGCTTCGGCCTCCGTCGACGTGAGCCTCACCCAGATCCGGCCCCCCGGGTTGGTGTACTTGGCGGCGTTGTTCAGCAGGTTGCCCAAGGCCTGCTCCAGCCGCGTGCGATCCCCAAAGACCCGGACAGGCTGGGCCGGGAGGCTCACGCTGAGCTGCTGCTGGCGTTCCTCGCAGTCCAGCCGGGCAGCTTCCACGGCGTGGTCCACCACGGTCTCCAGGTCGAGCTGTTCTTTGCGCAGCCCGAACCGGCCGCGGTTGAGGCGCGCCAAGTCGACCAGGTCATCCAAGAGCCGGGCCATGTGTTCGATCTGCCGCCGGGTCATCACCCGCGCCCGCCCCAGCGTGGCGGCGTCGGCGCCGGGCGCCTCCAGGATGTGCATGGCGTTGCGAATCGGGGCCAGCGGATTGCGCAGCTCATGGGCCAGCACTGCCAGGAACTCGTTTTTCTGGCGGTCCATTTCCTCGAGCATTTCGATTTTGCGCCGTTCGGTCAGGTCCCGGGTGACTTTGGTGAAGCCTTGCAGGACGTGCTCCTTATCGTGGATGGCCGTGATGACCACGTTGGCCCAAAATCGGCCGCCGTCCTTGCGAACGCGCCAGCCTTCGTCCTCCACGCAGCCATGTTCCAGTGCCTGGCGCAGTTCCCAGGCCGGCTTACCGGCCTCCAGGGTTTCCGGCGGGTAGAAAATGGAGAAATGCTTTCCAAGGATTTCGTGCCGCTGGTAACCTTTGAGCCGTTCGGCACCGCGGTTCCAACTGATGACGTAACCCTCCGGGTCGAGCATGAAGATCGCGTAGTCTTGGACACCCTCGACCAACATCCGAAAGCGCTCCTCGCTTTGGCGCAACGCCTCTTCGGCTTGTTTGCGCTCGGTCAGATCCCGGGTAATTTTTAGAAAGCCGCGCAGGGCGCCGGTGGGTGATTTCAGGGCTGTGATGGTCACGTTCGCCCAGAAGCGCGAGCCGTCTTTGCGCAACCGCCAGCCTTCGTCGTTGAAGTGGCCGGTTTGGGCCGCCGTCTTGAGCTCGTATTCCGGCCAGCCGCGTTCGAGGGGCTCCGGCGGATAAAAAAGGGAAAAGTGTTTGCCGAGGATATCCTCGGCCTTATAGCCCTTAAGCCGTTCGGCGCCTGCATTCCAACTGGCCACGTAGCCCCGCGCATCGAGCAGAAAGATGGCATAATCCTCGATGCCGGCCACGATCTCGCCGAAATGCTCCTCGGCGGCTGGCGGTAAAGGCGAGGCGTCTTCAGGTCCGGACGGGTTCGACATACAGCCTTAGGCCTTCAGCTTCCTCCAGATTGCGAAAGGAGGCAACAAGAGTTCGGGGCACGCATTAGGTCAAAGGGAGCGTTCAGTCGGCGTGCGTCGGCGCAGGCGGGTGCGCTTCGGCCGTCCGCCAACATCGGACCGCGGCGAACGCGTTCCGTAAACTTCCTGGGATTTCGCATAAGAGAAGCCACTTTGTAACCCAAAAATTCGGAATCTTTCGTTTGCTTCGCTGCTCGCAACTTAGGTTAACCCTCAGAAACGGCACGGAACCCCACGGCCTGAGGGCAATTTCTTCCTGAGCCCGTCGTCCCAGGACGCTATCCCGGCAGGTTCCTGCCGCTGGAAGTCAGCGTCAGTTTGCCGTGTTTGACGCCTCGGGCCGCAATCAGATGGTCCGCGACCCTCCTTAAGGCCGGCACGCTTCCACGAACCACAAGCACCTCCAGGCAGTCGTGGTGATCAAGGTGGACGTGGAGCGTTGAGACGATCGTTTCCAAGTGCTCGTGCTGCAGGTCAGTCAACTTTTGTTGAACCTGCGACCGGTGGTGATCGTAAACCAGCGTGATCGTTCCGACCGCTTCGCCTTCCCCCATCTCCTGCTGATGGCTCACCAGTTGATCGCGGATCATGTCGCTGATGGCCAGCGAGCGGTTGCGATACCCTTTTTGGCGCACCATCCGGTCAAACCGGCTGAGCAGCGCCCTGCTTAAAGAAACGCCAAAACGCGCGATCTGGTCCTGGGCCACCGGGCCACCACTATACGGCGGCTAACCCGACAATCAATGTCCCCGTTTAGCGTCGCACTTCAGGGTGAAGGCGGACCCGGAAAAAAAAGACGAGATCACGGCGTTTCTAGTGACACATTTTTAGAAACCGTATTACTTACTGGCCTGAATCCGGAGGTTCAGAAGACCGAGACGGCCGTGAGCGCTCGACCCCGCTCAAAGCAACGCAAGCACCGGCACCGCCGACGGGCCGGCACCGCCGCGGTTTTGGCATCTGACTTTTTGGCTGTGACTGACCTGCATCTCTCCTCGCCATGCATATTCCTGACGGTTACCTGAGTCCCTCTACCTGCGCCGTGCTCTACGCCGGGGCAACGCCGTTCTGGGTGATCGCGCTTAAGCGGGTCCGGCGCGCCCTCAGTGCGCGACTCGTGCCGCTGCTCTCGCTCGTGGCAGCATTTTCATTCGTGGTTATGATGTTCAATCTTCCGTTGCCCGGCGGCACCACCGGACACGCCGTGGGCATGGGCATCGCCGCGATCGTGCTCGGTCCATGGGCGTCGATCATTGCGATTTCGGTGGCGCTGCTCATCCAGGCCATCTTCTTCGGCGACGGCGGGATCACCGCTTACGGGGCCAACTGCTTGAACATGGCCATCATCGGGTCGCTGGTGGCGCACCTGCTCTACCGCCTGATCTCCGGAAGGACCCCGGTTGATTCGCCGCGCAGAGTCTTTGCGGCGGGAGTCGCCGGCTATCTGGCGATCAATGTCGCGGCGCTCTGCGCGGCGGTTGAATTCGGGATCCAGCCCGCGCTGTTTCATGACGCTTCCGGCGCCCCGCTCTATGCGCCTTACCCCTTGAGCATTGCCGTCCCGGCGATGCTCATCGGGCACCTCACCTTTGCCGGCCTGGCCGAGTGCGTCATCTCGGCCGGCGTCGTGGCCTATTTGCAACGGGCCAATCCGTCGCTGCTCCAAGCCACTGCGGGCTCCAGCGAAACTGCGACCGGCTGGCGTATGACCCGGCCTTTATGGCTCGGGCTTGCGGCGCTGATGATCCTCACCCCCCTGGGCCTGCTGGCCGCGGGCACCGCCTGGGGTGAATGGGGCGTCGAAGACTTCAAAGACCCGAAGGCGCGCGAGCAAATGGCCGTCGCCTCCCACAACCTCGCGCCCCCGGCAGAAGCCCCGAAAGGCCTGGAGCGGCTTTCGTCGATTTGGACCGCGCCGATGCCGGATTATGCGCCGCCCTTTTTAAAGAGCAAAGGGCTTGGCTACGTCCTCTCGGCGATGGCGGGCACCGGATTGATCATCCTGGCGTGCTTACTGATTGACGCACTGCTACGGCCCGGAAGCCGCCGCTCGCAAGGTTCATTGGCGTTATGAAAAAATCCGCCGCGCACCCATTTATTGAGCGGACCCTCGCAGGCTTGGCCGCCGTTGATGCGCACGCCGGGGAGGCGGCGCGACTGGCCGGCCAGCGCGGCCTTTTGCAAAGCCTCGATCCGCGCGTCAAACTCACCGGCGCGCTCCTGCTCATTCTGGCCGCCCTGAGCTCGCGAGCGCTTGGGGTGACGCTGGCCGTTTTCGTCGTTGCGCTGGCGTTCGCACGCCTCTCGCAAATCCCCCTCCGCCTGCTGGCGACTCGCGTTTGGCTCGGGGTGTTCCTTTTCACAGGCGCCATCGCGTTGCCGGCAGTTTTCACCACCCCGGGCCTGAGCTTGTGGCGTCTGCCCTTTGCGGGGTGGCCCGTTACCGCGCAGGGGCTGCGTGGCGCGACGCAGTTGCTTCTGCGCGCGGAAACCAGCGCCACTTGGGTGCTGTTGGTCGTGCTGAGCACCTCGTGGACCCACCTGCTGAAAGCGTTGCGTGCCTTGCGGGTCCCCGTTACGGCGGTGGTCATTCTGGGCATGACGCACCGCTACCTTTTTCTGCTCCTGCAGCTTGCGCACGAGCACTTCGAAGCGCGCCGCAGCCGGTCGGTCGGCGCGCTCAGCGCCCGGCAGCGCCGTCAAGTGGCCGCCTCGAGCGCCGGCGTGCTCCTGGATAAGAGCGTACAACTGAGCGGTGAGGTGTTCTCCGCGATGCAGGCGCGCGGTTTTCGCGGCGAAGTCTACACGCTCGATGATTTCCAAATGCACCCGCGAGACTGGGGTGCGCTGATGGCCTTCGCGGCGCTGGCCGCGCTTGCGTTTTGGCTGGGTACAAGGCCGTAAAGCCTATGAGCACGACGGTCTTCGATCTGCGTGCCGTGAGTTATCGTTACCCCGAGGTCACGGCCTTGGAAAACGTGACGCTCGCGATCGAAAAGGGCGAGCGCATCGCCGTGCTGGGGGCCAATGGCTCGGGCAAATCCACGCTGCTGCGCTTGCTGGCCGCCCTGGCCTTTCCGTCCTGCGGCACCCTCTCCTTCTACGGGAAGCCCTTGACGGAAGGGACCTTCAACGACGAGGCTTTTACGTTCGAGTTCCGCCGTCGCGTCGCCCTGATCTTTCAAAACCCCGACGCGCAGCTTTTCAGCCCCAGCGTTTTCGATGAAGTGGCCTTCGGCCCGCTGCAACTGCGCTGGCCGAAGGCGCAAATCCTCGAGCGCGTCGACGCGGCGCTCGCGTCGCTGCAGATCGAGCATTTGAAACACCGCGCGCCGCACCGGCTCTCCGGCGGCGAAAAGAAACGGGTGGCGCTGGCTTCTGTCCTCATCCTCGATCCCGAAGTGCTGCTGCTGGACGAGCCCACCGCGGGGCTCGATCCGCAGAGCCAAAGCCGGATGATCGATTTCCTGATCGGCTGCGGCGGCGTCAAAACCGCGATTACCTGCACCCACGAACTGCACATCATTGAAGACGTCGCGGACCGCTGCCTCGTACTTAAAGAGGGCCGCATCGTCGCCGACGGGACGCCCGCGCGCATTCTGGCAGACGAAAATTTGCTGCAGGAGACCCATTTGCTCCACTCTCACCGCCATCGTCATTCTCCCGGGATCATCCACTCCCATCCTCATTCACACCGCGGGCACGATCACACGCACCCGAGTTAACCCTGCCTGATCGATGCCAGCCCGGTGTGCCGCGTTCTAAACACGGGGTCGGTTGCCCGGCAGTAGCAGGTGGTATTTGGTGATCGACTATGTTTTACCAACTCGAAACCATCCCCACGCGGGAGGTCATCACGTCCTTCAGGGCCAAGATACTTCATTCCGCCAATATGACCTTCACGTTTTGGGAGGTTGCAGCGGGCGGCGTTTTTCCAGAACACCATCACCCCCATGAGCAAGTGGCCATACTCCTGGAGGGGCGCTTTGAGCTGACCATCGCCGGTGAAACTTCCGTATTAACGCCCGGTACCGTGGCCATCATCCCCTCCCATGCGCTGCACTCCGGGCGAGCCCTTTCGGACTGCCGAATCTGTGATGTCTTCTACCCAGTCCGGGAAGACTACGCGACCCGAGTAACCTGAGGGGATGATTGATTCATGGGGAACGCGCTGCCGGCGTCCCATGCGGAGGGAAGCGGGCCGGTCGGGGAAGCGGTGGCCAGGGGTTACCGACCGCGATCCCGACACCAAAGCGCGCGAAAAGGGGTTGGTGACCACCGCCCCCGATGAGCGGTCGGGCTCTGCCGGTCCCCACTCCACGACTTTATTCGCCAGGAACGCGAGCGCTTCAGGACCGGCCAGGATTCGCCGTTGCCGGTCCCTGACCACGACGAACCCGAGCCGGACCTGTTGCTCTACGGGCGTGAGTCTCACAAAAAATACTGGCAATGTCACATCAGCACCATTTTTGAGAGCCCGCGGCCCTTCCTTGACGTTTCATGATTTGTCATGATAAGATGAAATACAGAAAGGAAGAGCCATGTCCCGGGAAAAGTTCGCCACCCAGGTCGATACCGCCATCCTGACGGCCGTCCGCGCCCTGGCGCACGACGAAGGCCGGCAGATCCAGGCCCTCGTCGACGAGGCGCTGGCTGACCTGATCGAAAAGCACCGTAAGGCGCGACCGCGCCCCCATGTCATGGCGGCCTATCTCGGCAGCCATGAGAAATTCGGCAGCCTCTATAAGAAGCTCGCTGAATGACCGATTACCTGACGCTTGCCGAAGCGCTCGCCATCCATGACGACCAGATCGAGCGCTATGGCGGCGCACCCGGCGTCCGGGATTTAGGCCTTCTCGAGGCCGCTCTCTTCCGGCCGCAGACCGGCTACTACGCCGACTTGATTGAGGAAGCGGCCGCGCTCTGGGAAAGCCTCGCCCAAAACCATCCGTTCATCGACGGCAACAAGAGAGTCGCCTTTGCCTGCGCGTATACCTTTCTCGCCATCAACGGCGCGCGCATTGCCGCTGATCCGCTTGCGGCGTACGATTTCATCAACGGCCTGTTCCAGGCCCACGATTTCACCTTCAATAACCTGGTCGCCTGGCTGCGCCGGAACGTCGCCTTCAACCCTTAGCGATCGGCTCCCCTCACAAGCGCGCGCGGAACCGGTTACAACCCTTTTCGAAACCGGCCATAAAAGCGGCGCGGGATCTTGGCGAACCCATCTCCGTGATGGAGCCGCTACTCATTGGGGAAACCTAGCGGTCTTCACGCACTTTTTCCTGACCACCTGTCTCGACCAGGTCGCCTTCATGGAAAACCTCATGCAACCGGACCAACTCCGGACACGCATCCTTCTGTGGACGGACGAGGAGATTCGCCTCGGCAAGCCGCCTCCGAAATCCGGCGCTATCCTGGAAGCGCTCCTCTATCGCGGTCAGCTTCCCCGCGCCGGCACCGCCAAAATCCTCGGCACCGGCGACCGCCAAGCCCGCCGCGTTATCTCCGCCCTCACGGATGCCGGCGTGCTTGTCTCAGACAGCACGCGCGCTCCCCTTCGCCTGGCCTTTCCCGCCGCCCTCGCCGCGCGGCGGATGCCGGGCCTCTTTCCCGAACGCAGCGACGTCATAACAGCCTGACGCCCGGCCGGCGCGCCAAGTGACCTTCAATGCCGGTTGCCGCCGATCGCCTCCCTCTCCTTCACGGTGCGGTGAGCTTACGTCCATGGAGTCGTTGATATTGTACTACTTTGTAGTATATAAGGCGAATGACTCTCCCCCAGCGAATCCGGACGCTTCGTCAGGTGATGGGCCTTTCTCGCGAAGAGTTTGGGGCCCTTTATGCGGCCTCAAGCCGTACGGTGGAAGCATGGGAGCAGGGGCTGAGGACCCCGTCGCATTTTATCCGGCGCGATCTGGAAAAGAGGTTTAAGAAACTAAACCTTCCCCCTTGAATTTTATACTACATTGTAGTATTCTCTCGCATGGCTCAAACTCTCGAACGTCCGTCTGCCGCCGATCCCGTTCAGGCCGCAAAGGCACGCCAAGCGGCAACCCAACCGCGGCGCTTGCCGGTTTCGGACCTCAAACGTCGGGGTTGGACGGAGGCGATGGTTTCCCGCTTGCTGGGAAAACCGGATGCGTCCGAGCCCAACCCTTACTTCCCACGCGACGGTGCACCGATGAAGTTGTATTCCTTCGAGCGGATCGCCATGGCCGAAGCCAGCCCGGAGTTTCTCGCCTGGTACGGCCGCCTGGAACGAAAACGGCGAGTCGCCGGCCGCTAAAGTCTATCGCGACGATCAGCCGGATAATGCTTGGCGGCTCCTGAGGCGAAGACTCGCCTTGGGCAAGCTCCAGCCAGGGGGGCAACCGACGCTCCTTCGGGATCGGGCTGCGGGCGCCTAAACGGGGCTCCACCCACAAAACGGGCCGTGAAGCACGATTCGGGCTCGGCTAAGGTCGTGAACGACCCGTTTCGATTTTTCCGTTCATTCGTATGGCAAATCTCACCGTCACCTTCGAGCCTTACGCGGCCGCCGACCTGCGCAATGTCGTGCAGCGGATGGTCGACCTTCATAACGTAGCGAGCACCGGACAGGCCGAATGGTACCCCGTCGCTTTCTTTCTCCGGGACGAAAATGGGGAGGTCTTGGGCGGTCTGCTCGGGGACATCTGGGCGGGGTGGCTACACATCAGCACGCTTGCGGTGGCCGCACCGGCGCGCCGGCAGGGCTTTGGCCGGGAACTGATGAAGCACGCAGAGCGTTACGCGTTCTGGCGTGGCTGCGCCGATGCCTTCCTGGATACGTTCAGTTTTGAAGCGCGGTCGTTCTACGAGAAACTTGGGTACCACGTCTTTGGGGTGCTGGAGAATCGTCCGGCCGGCTACCGGCATTACTTCATGACGAAACGATTTTGAAGGGGCATCGGAAACCACCTGTCGGTGAGCGTTTCAGTACGTTTCTTGAGAACTGACTGAGGTCATCGAGCGCGTCTTGGCCAACGGTCAAGCCGTCGAAAGCACGATCGGCGATGACTCGGCGAACGGCTGGTGCATCCTTGTAAGATGGCTCAAATCCTGATTCCCCTCGGCATTGCGTTTATCATGGTCGTTTTCCCGGGCCTGTTGTGTATCGCCGGGATCATTTTTCTGGCCCAAAAAGGCCGGTACCGTGATCCGTGGTACCTACCGCTTTACGTGGCGTGCGGGCTGATGGCGTGCCTTTGCCTTTGGAGTTGCTGGGTGCTCGTGGTCAAGCTGCCCTTGCCCTGGAAAATGCCCTGACAAGGGGTTCCTCCGACCCGGGCCAAGGCTGGAACGGCGGCGCCCCTGACGTACGGTGCCAGCGTGGGCGCATCCCCTCTTTACGGCCGAGGGCGGTAAAGCGTTCCTGCGGGTTTTCCCCCGGCGAAGCGATTGTCACGCCGAACCATGGGTACCAGGGATCTCCGGAGGACGATCCCGAATCGTGACCTGGTCCCCGTCGAGTGGTACAAGCGTTCCTACCGGTGTTTTGTCAGCTAAGGCTTGAGACGCCGGAGGTTTTCGGGCGAAGCTGCTTTGTGGTCGCATCGCCGCTGCGAGTCACCTTTCGTCCGGCGGGCATCCCCCGCTGAGGTTGCAGCACGTCAACCCTGAACAGGCATGAGTGCCTGCCGCTGGAACAGCCGGCCTGTTCTCCGGCCGCCACGTTGCCAAAGGTTCGGGCTTCGCTACCTTGAGCCCCCCTTTGGGGCCTTCAGATAAACCATTCAGAAGGGCCCCTTCGATGAGCCCGGCCGCCCGTTGCGCACCGGGGGTCAGAGCCATTTGGCGCTGCAGGCGTTGCGCTTGGATGCGGTAATGGGGGTTGCCTAACACCTCCGCAATGGCCGCGCGCAGCCGTTCAACGCTCAGCCGAGCGACGGGGATTGCCTTGCCCGTACCCGTCCAAGCAACCCGGGCGCCCACCCCGGGTTGGTCCATCGTGACGGGCACGGCGACCATCGGAACGCCGCAGCTGAGCGATTCCAGCGCGGTATTTAAACCCCCGTGAAAGACGGTGAGGGCCGATTTGCGCAGCAACTCCAATTGCGGCGCGTACCGCACCACAATCGGCTCACCCGGCAAAGGCCCAAGCGCCTCCGGCGCGAGGTTACCGCCCAAGGAAAGGACCGTTTGCACCGGAAAAGCCGCGCACGCCTCGGCCACAGCCCGAAAGACGCGTTTCATCCCATTTTGCAGCGTGCCCATCGAGACGAAGACCAGCGGTCGTCCCGGCTCCAGGCGCTCCCAAGGAAAATCCACCGGGCGCCTCGCCCCCGTCTCCAGAAACGGCCCGGCGTAATGGAAGTGTGGCGCCAAATGGCGTTGCGGAAAATCAAAGGCGGCCGCCACCTGCGCGACTTGCGCCAGGCCCGAGTAAAAGCCATCCAGGTTCGCCTTGGGCCCCAGGCCCCAGGCTTGGCGTTGCCGGTTAATGAGGGCGCGAAGGCCCGAGGCTAGCAAGCCAACCCTGGCGTTGCCGGCCTGCGTACGCAACCGTGCCCACGGGCCGGGCTGCGGGCCCGCATGAAACGCACAAAACGGGACCCGCGGGTCCAGGTTAAGCGGCAAAGTCAAGATGGCCGTTGCGAACGGCAGTCCAAGCCGTTCGGCGACGGTACCGCCGGCAAACTCCGCCTGGTCCACGACCAGGCCGTCGACCCCGGCCGACCGCAGCGCCCCAGGCGCTTCCCGCAGCACCACAGCCGAGTGCCGGCAGAAACGCTCGAAGATGAACCCCAGGGCCTGCATGCCTTGAAGGCGCCCGAGCCGCTGGTCTTGCACGCGAAGGGTTCCCAGGGGAAAGTCGGCCTTGCCGATCGGCCAGAAGCCCAGGCCGGCCGCACGCACCAACCGTTCGGCGTCGGGCACCTGGAAGACGGTGACTTGGTGGCCACGGCGCACCAACGCGCGGCCGAGCGCCGTCAATGGGTGCAAGTGGCCGGTACCCGGAAAACTCAAAATGCCAAAGTGGCTCATAGCGTCAGCGGGGTTGAGGAGACAGATGACTTTGCACGCGGCGGGTCTCTCGCTCCGGTTCTCCCCAGGTTAAGGCCGAGCCAGCGCACGGCTGACGCCGGGTTGCTGCGCTGCCCCCCTGCGAAGGTGGCTCGCCTCTCTTGAAGCCAGCACGCTGCGGGCCAAGGACGTGCTCAGGACCAAGCAGCCGCCCACCAACGACCACCCCGACGGGTATTCGTGCGCTGCCACCATCACCCAAACGGGGTTCAAGACGGGCTCGATCATCGTGATCAACGTGGCGTCGAGCGCTTTCACTTCCCGAATGGCCCGCGAGTAAAGCAGGTAGGGAATGCCCAGCGACACGGCCCCGAGCATGAGCAGCCACAGGCCGTTTTGCTCAGGCTTATGCACCGGGAACATCCAGGGACTGGCGGCCGCCACGGCCAGCAGGTTGCCCAGCTGGGTCACCGCTTCGGGCGAGGCCGTGCGCGCCCGGCGCATCAGCATGATTAACCACGCCGAGCAAAACCCGCTGCCTAATCCGGCGAGCAATCCCCAGCGGCTGTTCAAGTCCAGTTCGTCGCAGAAAAACAGGGCCACCCCGCTTAGGGCCACGGCGATGAGGGCCCAATCGCGCCAGCGGGTCCGCTCGCCCAGCAGCCAGGGCCCGATCAGGGCGATGTGGATCGGGGCCGTGTAATGCAGAAAGACGGCGTTGGCCGCCGTAGTCAGTTTGGTGGCCAGCACGAACAGGAACATCACGGCGGCATATGCGATGGCGCCGGGCACGGCGCCCCAGGTAAGTTGGCCCAAGGCCTTGGGCATCACGGCGGCGATGACCGCAAAGGCAATCAGGCTTCGGGCCCCGGCAATGGCCACGGGGTTCCAGTCGATGAACTTGACCCAGAGGCCGCCCAGCGACCAAAGGACCGCAGTCATGAGCAGCAAGAGCGCGCCTTTTTTCATCACTTTAGCCAGGAGGTTGCAGTTAGTTTCCTAGAGCGCTCGCGGTTTGACGGCTAAGGCGCCGGCGGGCTCCGGAGACACCGATGCGCGTTGGAAGCCAGGGGGCGTTGAGGAACCGCATCGGGGCCCTGCGCGAAGGTAACCAGGGATAAGCGTTCGTGTGCATGGCGACTTACAAACCGGTCCGGCACGAAAGGTTTCACCGTGGCAGCAAATTTGGCTTTTCTTTCCTGCCGCCGCCTTATAAGAGGTCTGTTGGAGGGAGATTTTCATACTTGCCAGATGGAACCGGATGAGAGCTCCGACGCAGCGGCCCCTCCACGGCGTTGGACGCGCATCGGGGCATGGCCCGGAGGACGCCCAACACCTGGTCTATGGCATCTTTGCCCACCTGCTCGAAGGACGCGTCCCGCGACGGATCGATCCGGTCAAGGGCCATTCCGCTCCTTTTTGCTTGCTTCCTTTCAGCGCTTCGTGGCCAGCGAAAGCCGCCGGGCGCACGCCGAAAAGCGCGGCGGGCGGGCGGAGTTCATTCGGCTGGACCGGCCGGATGAGCCGGGGCACGTGCGAATCTAGAGGGGGCGCGTGGCCCCTCCAACTTGCATGAGCGCCGAGCCTTCCATCAAAGCAGCTCCCGGCAACGGGCCGTGCCGCTGCCCGGTCTGCGGCGCGCCTTGCCCGCCAGGGGACGACGGGCTGGGCTGCCCGGTGTGCCTGCTGCAAGGCGCGCTCGAGGCCGGATCGGAAGCTGGAGGGAATTCGCCCCACCACGCGCCGTTGCCGCCCGACGCGGGCCGCTTCGCCCATTACGCGCTGGCGCGGCGCGCTGACGGCACCTTTGAGGAACTGGGCCGCGGAGCCATGGGCGTCACTTACCGTGCCGTTGATACGGCGCTGGGCCGCTCGGTGGCTCTTAAGGTCATTGAGGCGCGGGTGGCCGCCCACCCCGAAGCCCGGGAACGCTTCTTGCGCGAGGCCCGGGCCGCCGCGCGGCTCTCCCACCCCAACGTCGCCTCGGTGTTTTATTACGGGGTGCGCCCGGCAGACGGCCAATGCTTCTACGCCATGGAACTGGTCGAGGGCGAAACTTTGGAGGCGCGCCTGCGCCGGGAAGGGCCCTTGCCGGCGGCCGACGCGCTGGCCATCGTTGCGCAAGTGGCCCGCGCGCTGGGGGCCGCCGAGGCCCAACGCCTGGTGCACCGGGATTTGAAGCCTTCCAATGTGATGCTGGTTGAAGGTGCGGAGCTGCGCGTCAAGCTCATCGACTTTGGGTTGGCCAAGGCAGCGGCCCACGCCGAGGAGACCCACCTGACCTGCGGAGGCTTTGTGGGCACGCCCGCCTTCGCCAGCCCGGAGCAATGCGCGGGGGGCGCAGTCGACGTCCGCTCCGACCTCTACGCCTTGGGCGCCACCCTTTGGGAGATGCTCACCGGACGTCCCCCTTTCCGTGGCTCCCCAACCGAGGTGATGGCTCAGCACCTGGAGGCGCCCTTGCCGCTGGAGCAGCTTAAGGGCGTGCCGCAGCCTGTGGCCGTTTTGCTTGAGGGGCTTCTTGAGAAAAACCCGGTGCACCGCTTCCAAAATGCGGCCCAACTGCTCCGAGCGGCCTCGGCCGTCACCACCGCCCTCCGGACGGGCCGCCGCCTTACGCCTCGACGCTTGCAGAAGCCGTCCCCGGCCGGCTCTCCCGGCGTTAGCCGCCGCCCGTCTGCACAACCACGAGGACCGGAGAAAGTTTCGTTGGCCAGGTTGCCCGTGACCGGCAACGTCCTGCTGGGTCGAGAAAAAGACCTTGCCTTCCTGGACCAGGCCTGGGCCAATCCGCAGGTCAACGTCGTTTCGGTGGTGGCCTGGGCGGGCGTAGGCAAATCCACCTTGATTAACCATTGGCTCGGGCGCCTTGCCACCGAGCGTTACCGGTCAGCCGCGCGGGTGTTCGGCTGGTCCTTTTACCGGCAAGGTACCAGCGGGGGTGCAGCATCGTCCGCGGATGAATTTCTGGACGCTACCTTGCGCTGGTTCGACGACCCGGACCCTTGGCTTGGCACGGCCTGGGAGAAAGGCGAACGTTTGGCCAGGTTGGTTGCGCATCACCGAACCTTGCTGGTATTGGATGGCCTGGAACCGCTGCAACACCCGCCCGGCCCTCAAGAAGGCCGCTTGCGCGAGCCGGCCCTCCAGGCCCTCCTGCGCGAGCTGGCCGCGTTCAACAAAGGCCTTTGCCTGATCACCACGCGGCTACCGGTTGCCGACCTGGCTGACGGTGAGGGCACCTCCGCCTTGCGCTGCGAACTGGACCACCTCTCCCGTAAAACCGGGGCGCAGTTGCTGGGGGCCCTCGGGGTTAAAGGGGTGGACGAGGAGTTAGAAGCCGCGAGCGATGACTTCCAGGGTCATTGCCTGGCGCTCACGTTACTGGGCAGCTACCTGGCGGATGCGTATGAGGGCGACATCCGTCGCCGCGGAGAAGTGTCCAACCGCCTCTCCGACGACGTGCGTCAAGGCACCCACGCCCGCAGGGTGATGGCTTCTTACCAAAACTGGTTCGGTGAGGGCCCGGAATTGTCGGTGCTGCGGCTGCTGGGGCTCTTTGACCGGCCCGCAGACCCTAGGGCGCTCGAAGCCGTGCTCAGGCTGCCGGCCATCCCGGGCCTGACGGATTCCCTGACGGACATTACCCCCACCCGATGGCGAGCGTTGGTGGCCAAGCTAAAAAGGGCGAAGCTATTGGCGGGCGAGGACCCGCACCAACCGGGTCAATTGGACGCGCATCCGCTGGTGCGCGAGTTTTTCGGTGAACAGCTACGAACCCAACAGCCTGCAGCCTGGCAGGAAGGAAACCGCCGCCTTTACGAGCACTACCGGGCACTGGCTCCGCCGATGCCGGATAATTTCCGAGACATGGAGCCGCTCTTTCTTGCTGCCGCCTGCGGCTGCCAAGCCGGACGGCTTCGTGATGCGCTGCATGAGGTTTACATTCCGCGCGTTCAACGGGGGGACGCTCTATTTGCCGGCAACGTCCTCGGGGCCAGGGGCCCGCTCCTCTCCGTTCTCGTTCGTTTCTTTCAAGACGGACGCTGGGGGACCTTCGTTGAAACAGACGTTGAGGGGCAAAGCCTCACGGTAGAAGATCGGCTCTTCGTGCTCATGCAGAGTGCGTTGTACTTGGCCGCCACCCAGTGGATGGGAACACCCGAGGTGCAGCTTTGTTACCAGTGCGCCGAGGCGTTGTGTTGTTCGCTGAAGGAGCCTCTGCGGCTCTATTTTACGCTCTTGGGGCAGTGGCGCTGTTCCCTGACCACGGACAAACTGCCGGCAACGATGCAGGTTGCTCAGCGACTTTATTCACGGGCGCAGAGTCAAAACAACCCTGCGCTCCTGGTGGGGGCCCACAGCGCCATGGCGATGACGCATTACTCCATGGGTGAATTTGAGTCCGGGCAACGACACGCAACCGAAGGCATCCGGATCTGGCGCTCAGGGGGCATACCACCTCATGCAGAAGAGGCCATTGCGCCCGTCATCGTTTGCCTGTGTGAGGAGGCCCTAACCGCGTGGCATTTCGGAGGAACAGCTTTATCCCAGGAAACGATGACTGAAGCGATCAGCGTCGCGAGGCAACTGAATGATGCTCATAACCTGGTCATGGCACTCTGGTACGCCGGGCTCCTCAACCACTGTAGGCGTAAGCCTATGGAAGTGGAACGTTTTGCCTCGGAGGTGATTGAGGTGTCCACGCGCGAGCAGATTGGACACTGGTTGGCTGGGTCAGGCATGCTTCGCGGTTGGGCCCGGGGTATGTCCGGCAGCCCGGCGGAAGGCCTACGGTGCATCGAGGACGGACTCCGCGCCTATCCATCAACATTCGGCCTGCCGTTTTGGCTCGTGCTAAAGGCAGAGGTTTTGTATTTGGAAAATCGCATCGTCGAAGCCCTTGAGGCGTTAAAGCAATCAGAAACGCTGGTCGAATGGTCCGCAGAACGGTGGTGGTGCGCCGAACTGCACCGGTTTCGCGCGGTGTTTCTGGCGGCCCTCGGGGCGGACGAGGCTCGAATCGAGGCATCCTTCCGCCACGCCATTCTCACGGCCAGGCAGCAGCGATCGTTCACACTTGCCGCCCGTGCGGAAGAAAGTTATGCGGAATACCGCGGTGGGAAGACGAGGCGCCCGCACCTACCGGAACCGCCTGGCCAGCCACCTTTTGTTTAGTGAAGCCAATTTCATCATGGATTTGCTTGGCGACTTGATGCAGCCGCTTGCTGCCCGGCGCCGAGCGTGCTGCTATGCGTTTCTGAACCTCCTTTTCGCCATCGGAGTAATCCATGCGGCTTCTGCCGACGAGAGGGGTGACGACGCTTCCATTAACGGGTTCCCCAGCCCTCCGGAAACCCGGCGACTTGCGCCCGAAGAACTCAATGCCCTCCTACCTAAAGGATTTCTCACCCTGTTCCCGCCTGTCGAAGACACCCTTCTCGGCGACACCGGGGGCTGGCGGTCCGGAATCGGAAAATACGGAATCGGGTTTAGCCTATTCTCCTCAGGTTACGCCGGCGTTAACGTCCTCAACGGCCAAAGGACGCCCCAGCGTTACGACAAGCAGTCTTTCTCCGTCACCGCCGCCGTGGCTGGAACGCTCACCCTCAACTTGGACCGAATCTTCCATATCCCCAACGCGCAATTCCTGATAAGCGCAGAGTGGATCGGGACGACGTTCAACCCCGTTGGACCGCGGGCCGTGAACATGAACGATCTCCTTTACTACCAAACCTTCTTCAATGGCAAGCTTGGCCTTCAGATCGGCTACCTGGAAAATGACGTCAACTATGCCAACCCGCTCGTCGGCCCAACGATCATTACCCCGCCGCTTGGCCCACTCTCCATCATTCCTTATGAAGTGGGAATGAGCCGAAGGCCGTTTTCTTCGCCCGGCATGAACGTGGAGGTTAAACCCGACAAGCGAATTTATCTCAAAGGTGGCATTCAACGTTCCCTAAATCCCCAAGGGCCAGAGGTGGAGCACAACCAGAACCCGACCGGTTTTCGCTTCCGGGCGCCGGGCGACGGATGGATGGTCCTTGGGGAAGCAGGTTACGACACCGGCCTCGTCGCGGGTGAACGTCGCTGCTGGATACGAGGTGGCGGACAATACAACTGGAGCAGCTACCTGCATTTTGACACCGGACGTACCGGCCGAGGCAATTGGTGCGCGTACCTGTTTGCGGATCAACAGCTTACTCAGCCCGATCCTACCATACCGCTCAAAGGCATTTACCTTGGGGGCACTTGTGCGTACGCTTCCCCTGAGCAGAACGTCTTTTCTCAATATTACGAGGGCCGGATTTACGGATTCGGCCTATTTCCCACGCGAGAGTTGGACCAGTGGGAAGTGTCGGTGGACTACAATAAGTGGAGTTCATACGCGGGCCGCGCCGTTAACCGCGCAGGCATCAAAAGCTACGGCGATTCGACGTCCGTCAACGTGGGGTACACCGCGCGCTTACGTCCCGGCATGTACGTCGGGCCGGTGATTGCTTACCTCATCCACCCTGCGTTTACGCCCCGCCTGCATGACGCGCTGACGGTGAGCTTCGATTTCAGCCTTGCTTTGTGATTTTTTCCGAAATTGGTGGAACGAGTGATCGGGCGTGCTCCGGACGTCTGGACCGGCAGCGTCTTTCGAGCTTGGCCGGGTCAGCGCCGACGAAGAACACCTTAAGATCATCCGGAAGGGAGTAACCTCCTGGAACGATTGGACACTGAGGAATTTGGGATACCGTATCGGCCTCAGTGCTGCGGATCTTATATCATTTCGACGGCCATAGAGGTAAAAGCTTGTCTTCCCTCCTGGGTGCCGTGCCGGTGTTACACCTATAAGACCGTATAAGCGGTCCGGGCCCAACGGGCGGGGAGATTTTAGCCCAGGGTTTCACCCCACTGCCGTTTAGTTAAGGATACAAGGCCGGGCGTGGTCTTCGTCCCGGAGGGACGAAAGCATGCCACCTCGCCCTTAACTAAAGGGCAGTGGGGTTTATCCTCAGGAGGCGCTTTCGCCTTGACCCAACCCTAAAGGGGCGGCAGAACCCGCGAGCGACGCCTTCTGCCGCCCCTTCAGGGCTCGATCGTGATTTGACGGTTACCCAGGGTAAACCCTGGGCTATGGTCTACCGGCCCGTTCCGCCTACGCCTATTGTCGGGACGGTTGAGCGGTCTTTGCCCTGGAGGGGCGGCCGGAAAGGAGCCCCTCTGGGGCAAAGACCGCTCAGCCAACTTGGAAACCGGTCTAAGACCGGTTCAATCAGGTACGGAGCATCCTCCGGCACCGGCACCCCCCAGAACCGGCATTCTACCAAAATAACTATCTGAATCGTATCAGAGGGGTTAACCTCGCGGGAGGCGCGCCTGGTTACCTGCGCGGGCTCAAGCGAGAACGGGACCTGGACGCGCTGATTGACCTGAGCCGGGGCATCATCCACCGCGGCCGGGGGTGGGCGCAAGGGTATTTTCCGGGGTAGCGCCCGGCCCGTGGGACGTGTTAGGGTGGTGCCATGAATTCCCGCAAGAAGGCGGCCAAGGCCGATTCCCGCGAGTGGAAGGCGCCCGAAATACGCGACCTGACGCCTGAAGAAGAGGTCCAACTTGACCGGATGTGTGAAGAGATCGGACGGTTAGTTTGGGGCGAAAAGTGGCCCGAGGCCCGTGAGCGGGCGCGCCGTCTTAACGGCGGGCGCGGCTGAAGCCAAACCGTCCCCCGGAATGGGGGTATTGACCGCCGCGCCAATAACCCCGCAATCCAGAGTGCACCGAGCACCTAACCCATCTTCCGCGATCCGTATCGGAGCCCCATCGCAAAAAGGTAGGATCTTTCTCTCCCCCCTACCCCTTCCGGCGGCCGATGAGAACCCCAGCCGGCGGCAGGTCCGTGCCGCCGGTGAGGATTTCAAGACCTTCGAAGGATGCGAGCTTAACCGGGTGCGAATTGTAGTTGAAGAAGAAGCGCAGGGTGCCGAACCGGCGGGTTCGCACCCCTTCCGGAAGGTCCATGAGTGGAAGCTGCTGCTCGGTGGCCACCATTTTCACCAGATCCCCCAGCCACCGCGAATCAGGCAACGTGGCCAGGTAGAAAAACCGGCCGTGCCGGAAAAGCACCCCCCGGCTATCCTCGAGCCGGGCGAGCGGCTCCAGGTCGGTGGCCACATGTTCGACCCAGATCTCAGCATCATAGCGTTTTCCGTTCCAGTGCACGGCCTCCGGCGCGAAGTCCGGCAAGGCGTCGACGCGGGTCACCCGCAGGGGTAGCAGTTCCTGAACCGGCCCGGGCGGCAGATTTGGCGGGATGGCGAAGTGGGCGGTTTTTGAGCCGAGGCGCGGCCCGAACAAGACCACTCCGGTGGAACGCCGTAACGTCTCTAAAAATTCCGGACGCACGATCGGCAAGGGGGGAACCACGACGAGCTGATAGCCATTCAGGTCTCCCCCTTGCGGCACGATATCCACGTTTAACCCGTGCTGGCGCAGCGCACGGTAGAATCGAAAAACCTCGGCGAGGTAGCAAAACGCTTTCGTTTGCGGCTGGATGGTGATCGCCCAGGACGCTTCATAATCGAAGACGAGGGCGACGTCGCCCCGCTGCGGCGTCTGTCCATCAAACACGGAGAGTTCCTCCCTGAGCTGGGTGATTTCTGCGCAGGCGACATCCGGCTCGCCGTCGGGCAGTTGGAGCCCGGCGTGATACTGCTCTTGCGCAAACGGCGCCTGGCGCCAGCGGAAGTAGCTCACGACTTCGGCTCCGTGCGCAAAGGCCTCCAGCGTCCAGAGCCGCACCATCCCGGGCAGCGGGGCTGGGTTGTAAGGCGCCCAGTTAACCGGCCCCGGTTGTTGCTCCATGATCCACCACCGGCCACGGCCGCAGGCGCGGTAGAGGTCGTGATGCAGCGGACCGTAATCCGGGTCGCCGGAACGCAGGAACTCTTTGCGGTGCGTTTCAGAAAAAAAGGGAACCCTCGCGAGATACCCGAGCGGGTAGACGTCCCAGCTCGCAATATCCAGGTCCCGTCCCACGTCGAAGTGATCGAAATCGGTGAACCCGCCCATAAAATTGTGAGTGATCGGGCGCCCCGGGGAGAGCCGGCGCAACACCTCGATTTGCGCCTTCTGGAACTCGCGGATCATGTCGGAACTGAACCGGCGGAAATCGAGGCAATGCGCTGGATTGGGTTCGGCCGGCGTACGATTCGGCAGTTCAATCTCGTCGAAGTCCCGGTATTCCATACTCCAGAACACGTTGCCCCAGGCGTAGTTCAAGGCTCCGATATTCCGGTATCGCTGGCGCAGCCATTCGCGGAAGCGCGCCCGGGCTGCGGGGGAATAGGAAAGCGCCGTGTCGTGGCAGCCGAGCTCATTATCGATCTGCCAGGCGTGAACCGCCGGGTGATTACCCACCGCTTCAGCCATGCGCGTCACCATCTGGCGGCATTTGAGCCGGTAGCCTTCGTGGGAAAAGCAGTAATGACGGCGCGAACCGAACCCGAGGGGCAGGCCGTCTTCATCCAGCGGAATCATGTCGGGCATCGAGTCGACCAACCACTTGGGTGGGCACGCCGTCGGCGTTCCGGCCACGACCGAAAGCTCCTCATTTTGCGCGAGATCCAGAAAACGTTGGAGCCAGGAGAAATCGAACTGTTCCGGCTCCGGTTCGAACCGGCTCCAGGCGAATTCGGCGACCCGGACGTAACGGATGCCCAAACTGCGCATCCGTTGCAGATCTGAAGGCCAGCGGCCCTCGTCCCAATGTTCCGGGTAGTAACAAACGCCGAGTGACGGCGTCGAAGGTTTTTGTTGTGTCATACGGCAGGAAGTAGTGGTGTCGGCTGGTTAATACAGCTATCAGGGCATCCCGGTTGGGTGGGGTCAGCGGCGGACAAGGAGCACGCCGTACGGCGGCAGTTCCGTTCGGCCCTGGAGTTTTTGCGTTCCCAAGAGGTCGAAGGCAGGCGAGTGGAAGGTTACGGCCTGGGGTTGGGAGGTGAAGTTTAAAAGGAAACAGAACCGTTCGGCCTCATTCGACCGCGTCACGGCCTGGACCTCGGCCGGGATGTCTGCCCAGGAGGCCAACGGGTCTTGAATGGCAAGAGTGTCCAGCAACGCGGCCGCATTTTGAGGGGTGAAAAAACTGCCGAACTGGACGACGCGCCCCTGTCCCTTCTGGAAGAGGGTCACGGCGGGTTGGCCGGCGTAATAGTCGGAGGCGTAAGAGGCCAGCACGCGCACTTCCTGCGCCACCGGAGCCAACGCTTCATTGAAGACCGGCGCCTCCAGCGAGGCAGCGGAACCTTCGAAGCGCAGCACAGACGTCTCGCCCGGGGTTGTGGCCGTGAAGTCTGCGACCCGCACGCCCGTGAGGTTTTCGTAAAAAGCTTTTCCGCCCGCATCGTAACACCAATGGTTGTGGTCCCGGTAACCGCCCCAGCAACCGAGCACCAGGGTCCCGCCGCCTTCCACGTAGGCCTGTAAGGCGGGAATATCGGCGGCCGCCAGCACGTGGGCGTGCGGGAAAAATATGATTTGATAACCTGCCAGATCGCCCGCGTCCTGAACGCCCGAGAGGGGACGTACGTCCGGCCCAAGGTGCCGCTCCGACAAAGCCTGGTAAACGCTGCGCTGATCGGCCTCCCGATGCCGGCCGGTAAAGTGTTCAATTCGGGCATGCGATTCGTTATCGAAGTCGTACAGGATCGCCGCGGTCGAAACGCAACGCGTACCGGTCAAGGTTGCGGATAAGCGCTTGATTTCTTCGCCGAGCCGTTGTGCTTCCTCCAGCCGCCAAGTGTTGCGCTCGTCATGATAAAGCAACCCGTTCCAATGGGCTTCGGCCCCGTAGGGCAACGAACGCCAGCGGAAAAAGAGCAAACCGTCAGCTCCCTGGGCGATGGAATTCCAGCACCAGAGCCGCATCTGCCCGGGCTTGGGCGTGGGGTGAAGGTAGTCGGGATTCCCGTTCAGGATGCCGCCGATCTGGCCGCTGGGGCCCGACTGTTGTTCCAAGACCATGAACTTGGGTGAGAGCCCGCGCATCCGGGACAGGAGCCGAGACTCGGCGCGGTCGCGAAAATGCGGCGGCAACGCAACCTCGCACACCCTGAATTCCGGGTAGGAATCGTACGACACAAAATCGACGGCTTCCTGCACGAACTTCCAGTGATCCACATTCGTCATCGTCTGGAACGCGTTATGGGTGACGAATTGGTGCGGCGCGATCCGTTTGATGATCCGGTACTGCATCGCCCCGAAGCCGACCGTCATGTCGGACGTAAACCGGTAAAAGTCCAGCAACAGGCTAGGGTTCTGGTAAGTGACGGTAGGCCGCGGCAGCCACACCTGGTTCCAGTCGGTGTAGGTCTGGGACCAAAAAGCCGTTCCCCAGGCCTGGTTCAAGGCTTGCAGGGAGCCGTAACGTTCCCGGCACCAGGAACGAAAGGCCTCGTGATCGCTCGGAGCGAAACTGACGTCCAGGTGGCAGTTCAGCTCATTGTCGATCTGCCACCCGATTACCGCCGGATGCGTTTTATAGTGTTCGGCCAGTACCTCGGTGATGCCCTGACACTTCTGCCGATAAACCGGTGCCGTGTAGTTGTACGCTCGCCGCGAACCGTGCGTCAGACGGGTGCCTTCATAACCTACCCGCGACACCTCCGGGTAACGTTCGGTGAGCCAGGCGGGCGGGGTATAGGTGGGCGTACCCATAATCGCCTTGAGCCCGTGCTTCCCGCAAAGTTCAAGTGCGCGGTCGAACAAAGAAAAATCGTAACGGCCTTCCTCGGGTTCCCAAACGCTCCAGGCACCCTCCCCCATCCGGACCACGTTCATGCCGGTCCGAGCGATGCGCGCAAGGTCTGCGTCCCACCGGTTCTCCGGCCATTGTTCCGGGTAGTAAACTACACCGTAGAGAAATGAATCGTAGGAATAGGTCTTGTCCATGGTTGAGGTTTAAAGGCCATCGGAAGGCGTCCGGAGCTGGCGGTGCGCCTGCCGCCCCGGGGTACCACCACCCGCCCGTTCCCAGCGTCCCCCAGGGCAAAGGCCGGATCGACCCTCTCAAGACTTGGTGCAGTCACGGAGGCTGTCTCTTACGTAAACCTGTTGGTTCCGGTCGGAAACGAACGACTCTTGACCTAACCTTTGGTGGCGCCCGCCGTCAGCCCGCCGCGCCAGTATTTACCCAGCACGATGAAGGCGATCAGCAGCGGGAGCACGCTGACCAGCGAACCCAGCGCGATAAGGTTATAGACCGGTTTGCCGCCCGCGGCGGAGCTCAGGCTGTTCCAGACGTTCAACCCGAGCGTCAACGGGTAGAGGCTGTCCTGGCTCAGGACGATCAACGGCAGGAAAAAGTTGTTCCATGCCCCCACGAAACAGAGCAGGGCAACAGTTACCAGGCCCGTTTGCAACAGCGGCATGCCGATGCGCCAGAAAATCTGTCCCTCACCCGCCCCTTCCAGTCGCGCAGCTTCGATCAACTCATTGGGGAAGGACGAATCCCAGAATACCTTCATCAGGTAGAGACCGAATGGGTTAACAAGGCTCGGCAGAATGACGCCTAACATCGAGTTGACGAGGCCGACCTTGTTCAACATCAAAAACAACGGCAAAACCAGCGCCGTCGACGGCACCATGATCGTGCCCAGGATGAAGTTGAACAGAAATCCCTTCGCCGGAAAGTCATATTTGGAAAAGGCGTAGCCGCCCATCGCGCAAATCACGGTGCTGCCGGCCGCGATCGAGAGGGCATAAAGCAGCGAATTGCCGAACCAGCGCACGAAGATCCCATTTTGATAGGTCACGAGGCCGACGAGGTTCTCCAGGAAATGCGTGGGACTGGCAAACCACAGCCCGAACGTCGAGAAGATCTGGCCGTTGTCCTTGGTCATGGCCACGATGATCCAGGTGGCAGGTAACAGGCAGTAGAGGAGAAATGCCGCAAGCACGAAGTTCCGTAAGATTCCTGGAACGGGGGAAACGCCGGCATCCTCCCGAGTGGCGGGCGGCGGCGTCGGCGCGATTACATTTCCGGGAGGCCCTGCAGGAACCGTCGCATCGCCGGGGCCGGTTTGGGAGGGTGATTGTTTCAAGGCCATAAGTCTGCAGGTTCGTTAACTAGGAACCGACGCGCCGCAGGAACGGGCCGCTGATCACGAAGATCAACAACGCCAGCAGAACCGCCAAAGCTCCCGCATACGAGTAGTTGGCGTCGCGCGCCGCGGTCAGATAAAGGTAAAGGTTGGGCGTGATGTTGTCCGCCACGTAACCGAGCGGGCGCAGCACGAAGGCTTCGGTAAAAAGCTGTGAGGTGCCGATGACCGAGAAGATGAACAACAGCTTCAGGGTGGGCATCAGCAACGGGACCTTGATCGCACGCACGATGTCCCACTGCGTGGCTCCATCGACGCGGGCAGCCTCATAGAGTTCCTTAGGGATGTTCTGCAGGGCCGCAAACAGCGTGATCATGTTGTAGCCCGTCCAGGTCCAGGTCACGATGTTAGCGATAGAAAACAGAACCAATGCCGGAGACAGGAAATCAATCGCGCCCCGGTGCAGGGCGGCCAGGAACTGGTTGAACGGCGAGAGATTCGGCGAGTACAGGTATCCCCAGATCAGCGCGCCGATGGCTGTGGGGATCCCGTACGGCATGAAGAAGACGGTTCGGCACACCTTGGTGAAGGCGCCCCGGGACCGGTCCAGCAAGAGCGCCAACGCCACGGCCACCCCCAGCATAATGGGGACCTGCACGACCCCGAATATAAGCATGTTTTTCAAGCCGTTCAGGAAGTCGGTGTCCTGAACGGCCCGAAGGTAGTTCGCCAAGCCCCCAAACACATCCCTGGCCGGGCCGATGCCGACCCTTTTGCGGATGAACAGGCTGAGGTAGATCGCGTAGACCACCGGCGCCAGGTAGAAAGCCACGAACACGGTCAGGAAAGGCGCGAGAAACAACAGGGCGGTCTTACGGTGCTGACGCATGGTTTGGGGGTTTTGGATTTCTGGTGAACCCGGCTTCGCTTCAGCTCACTTCGCCTTGACCTCGTAGCCGTCGCCTTTGGCGTTCTTAAGAGATTCGTTCTGCCAGGCGTCCACGGCCTGCTTGGGAGTCATCCTGCCGCCAAATAATGCGTCGGCCTGCTTATTGAAGTTGTCGTTCACGAAAGCAAACCAAGGCGCCCAGGCGAAGTCCACGTTAACCGCCTTCGAAGCCTGGACATAGACCTCGGCCACGTTCTGGCCGCCGCAAAACTTGCCCGGGTTTTTGTCGGGCTGGTTAAGGTCAGGCGCGTTAAGCCCGGAAAGCGAGGCGGGGAAGATGCCGTAACTGTTCCAGTTATTCAGCACCGGCCCTTTGGCCGTGTTCAACCAGATGGCGAAAAGGGTTGCGGCTTTCGGGTGCTTCGATTGTTTGAGCACCACGTTGCAGCTACCGCCAAAATTGCCGCTGCGAAAGGGCTGATTCTTGTCCCACTGGGGCAGCGGCGCGACGCGCCAGTCGCCGGAGGTCCGCTCGTTGACTGAGGCGGCCAAAACGCCGGGACCCCAGGCCGCTTCGATGCTTGAGGCAATCTGGCCCCCGGCGATCGCGTTAAAAAATTCGCCGGAGAAACCGGGGATGGTCGACACCAGTTTCTTCTTTATCAGCCCGTCCCAGTAGGCGAGCACTTTCTCCGACTGCGGGCTGTTCAGGGTTTGAATCCAGCTGTCACCCGAAGTCTTGAAAAATTCGCCGTTGGCGGCCCAGACCAAGCCCATAAACCAAGGCCCGGTCGTGATGTAAAAATTAGCCATTTTCACCTTGCCGCCGCTTGCCTGGGCAAGTTTCTCGGCTTGTTGCGCGAATTCATCCCAGGTCGCCGGAACGGTGAGCCCGTACTGATCAAAGATCTTCTTATTATAGAGCAAGGCCAGCGGACCTGTGTCTTGCGGGATGGCATACACGATTTTCCCGTCGGGTGACACCTGCCCCCACGTCCAGGGCACAAAATAAGCCTTTACGTTGCCGGCTCCGTATTTGGCCAGGTCGGCGAGTCCGTCAGTCACGATGAAAGACGGCAGAAAGTCGTACTCGATCTGCGCGACGTCCGGCCCGCCGGAACCCGCCTTGATCACGGTTTGCAGCTTCTGGTACTCCGCCGGCCCGCCGCCGACGTTGTTGACGTGCACTTTGATATTGGGGTAAGCCTGCTCGAAAAGGCTGGCAGCTTTGTCCAAGCCGCTCACCCATGACCAGACTTCCAACGTGATCGGGCCGCTCTCGGCCGGGAACTTGCTGTAATCGGGCTCCCGGTAAGACTCTTGGGCACCGGCCGGGGCAGGCAGCAAGCCGGCGAGGCCTGCCCATGCCGACACCAGAAGGGCAGCACCGGTGCATCGGGAACGCGAAGGAGAAACCAGCGAAAACCAGCGGTAAAGGATGGAGTGACGCATAGGGGAACTAGGCCCACTGATGAGTGGAGCCGAACTATCCAAGCCCAAAATGGGGTAGTACGCAAGCCCGACCCTCGGGTACGCCGGGTGCCGGTGGGCGGGTAAGGTTCGGGTTCAGGGTTCAGAGTTCGGCGGTGCCGCCAGTGCTGGAAGGCGACGTAAGCCAACCCGGCGCGGAACTTGCCGCCGAATCATCTCGTCATTTCTTCTGGTTGGGTTACCCTCCGCCTCGCCTACAGCATGCAAATCCAACGCGCCGCCGCGGATGACCTGCCCTCGATCCTCCACCTGCAGAGACGCGCCTATCAGACTGAAGCCGAGCTTTATGGCGACCCCAACCTGCCGCCCTTGCGGCAGACGGCGGCTGAGTTGTTAGCCGAATTTGCCGGCAGATGCTTTTTCAAAATCGCTGAGCGCGGGCAGCTGGTGGGTTCGGTACGGTGTTGGTTGGAAGCAAACACGGTGCACATTGAGCGGCTGATCGTGCTCCCGGAGTGGCAAGGTAAAGGGCTTGGGACGGCCCTGTTGGCGCGTGCGGAACGGTGCTTTGCCGAGGCATCCTACGCCGAACTGTTCACTGGACATCGCAGCGAGAGGAACCTGCGGCTTTATCACCGACTCGGCTACCGTGAGGTAAGGCGTCAAGCCCTCAGCCCGCACCTCACGCTGGTTTTCCTGCGGAAAGATCTGTCACCAACGCCGAGTTAGCGAGGGTTGTTTTGCCATCAGCAACCGGCCTGGGCAGGCTACTTAGGTCCCGGATCAGGAGGAGGCTTGAGCTTTTGGACCGTCCCGGACCGGTGGGCCCGGGCCAGCGTGGCCGGTGAGTGTCCCTGGTCTTGCAGACTCGGTTAACCTGACCTCCCGGCGAAAAGTCGACTCTCCCTCGAGACACGTGCAGTTTGCACGGAAAATGTGGCAAGTACCGCCCATTTGGGCGCAGGCGGCCCGCAAGACGCCTGCTGAGCGCGGGAACCCCGGTTCCCTCTGCCCCTACCCCGGGAAGCCATCCCCGCCGCTTTTCCCTTTGTATACAACTTTTGACAATAGCTCACCGGCCGGGAAGTGTGGGCTTGTGGCGCTGGCCCCCTACGATGACAAAGCTCCTTAACCAAATTCGCGCCAGGGCCTATCAACCTACCACACCAAACCTTATGGAAACCCGACCCCTCGGCCGCTCCGGCTTGCACGTTCCCGTCCTCGCACTCGGCACCATGACCCTCGGCGGCGGTGACTTTTTCAAATACATGGGCGATGTCCAGGCGGACGAAGCCCGACGGCTCCTGGACGTCTGCCTGGAGGCAGGGCTGAACCTCATAGACACCGCCGACGTCTACTCCCAAGGCGCAAGCGAGCAGGTTGTCGGCGCGGCGATCCAAGGCCGGCGTGACCAAGTGCTGTTGGCTACCAAAGGCTTTGGCCGTATGGGCCCGGGGGTCCACGACGTCGGCCTGTCACGTCAACACCTGATCAAAGCCTGCGAAGACTCGCTGCGCCGGCTCGGCACCGACTACCTTGATTTGTATCAGGTCCATACCTTCGATGCGCTCACGCCCGTCGAGGAAACCCTGCGCGCACTTGACGACCTCCAGCGCGCGGGAAAGGTGCGCTACGTGGGCTGCTCGAACTTCGCGGGCTGGCACCTGATGAAAAGCCTCGCGATCTCCGAGCGCGAGGGGTTGGTCCGCTACGTCAGCCAGCAGGTTTATTATTCGCTGCTTCACCGTGACACGGAGAACGAGCTGATTCCGCTGAGCCTGGATCAGGGTGTCGGTATCCTGGTTTGGAGCCCGCTTTCTTTCGGTCTGCTCGGCGGCCGCTACCGCCGCGGCGCGCCGCAGCCCGATAACACGCGCCTGGCTAACATGGAGGCTCCCGGCACCGTGGACTGGGAGCGCCTCTTCCGCATTGTAGAGACGCTCGACGCCATTGGCCGGGAACGGGGCAAAAGCGTGGCGCAAGTGGCGCTTAACTGGCTCCTGCGCCGGCCCGCAGTTTCCAGCGTCATCATCGGCGCGCGTAACGAGGCGCAGTTGCGGGATAACCTGGGCGCCGTCGGCTGGAGCCTCTCGGAAGCGGAGGTTCGCCGGCTGGAAGCGGCCGGCGACTTGCCGGAGCCTTACCCTTACTGGCACCAACACAAATACGCGTCCGATCGCAATCCCTTGATCGCCCGCAATTACGTGGGGTGAATTGGGATTGAGGATACGCCCGGCTCCCTCGGCAGGCCGTCCGCGGGCGCCGTGGTTTTCCCGCGATTCAGGAAAAAGAGATTCCAGTGCGCCCGGGTGCTCAGGCAATGAATGGGAGGACCTGCTCCGGGGCCGGTATCCTGGACGTTGACCGCTGCCGTAAGGTTCGGCGCCCTGACCCGCGGAGTCTCCCGCTCCCCGATAAAGACGGCCTGCTTCCTACACATTCGCTTTGGAAGCATGCTTGACAGACCAAACGTTTGGCTTTTATTGACCTGGTCAAGAGGCAAGACCAGTTTTCCGATCAGGCCTTTTCTTGACAGCTGTTTCCCCAAGCTGACTGGCTTTTATGATTCCTCCGAGGTTCGCCGTGCGGATAAAGGGCTTCGGCAAGTGCCATGCCTCGTTACCCAACTTTTCACGAATCCAAAGGTCATGCTGCCCCTTCAAGAATGACGATCCAGGGCAAGCTGCGTTTCTACCCGTCGAAGCCCCCTCAGACATCCCTCTATGAACCCCTCGCCTTCCTTGCCTCTGAACCCTGACGGCCTGACCCGCCGCGGTTTCCTTACCCTCAGCGCCAAGTCCTCTGCGGCTTTGCTTTTACTTCGTTCGGCGTCTTCGGCCGCAGCGGCCCAGAAGGGCGCGCTTAGTTGGTTTATGTGGGGCAACACCGATCCGGAAATCAACCTCTGGAAGGAAATCGCCGGCATCGCCCATAAGCAAGACCCGAACCTCCAGATCGACCTGACCACCGCAGGTTGGGGCGATTACTGGACCAAAATGACGATGGAGGCCGCTTCGGGGGGCATGCAGAACATCGTTTCCATTCAGAGCCAGCGAACTCCCCAATTCGCGTCCGCATTCCAGCCGCTCGATCCGTTGGTCAAGGCACAGAATTTCGACCTCAAGGCGTTCGATGCGACGATCCTGCAGGCATTGACCTTCGACGGGGCCTTGCGCGCGTTACCCTATGACTTTGGGCCCCACATCATCTTCTATAATAAAGACCTGTTCAAACGCGACAACGTCCAGGAACCCAAAGCGGACTGGACCTATGACGAGTTTCTGCAGACGGCTAAGAAGCTAACCCACGGTAACCAATACGGCTTCGCCGCGTTTCCTTACCCGGACTTCTGTTTCCCGTTTATCTTGTCGGACGGGGCCACTTACCTGAACGCTCAAGGCGAGATTGACGTCGTCAACGCCGCTTTCGTTAAGGCGTATGACGCCTACGCGGCGCTCGTCCACCAACTCCACGTTGCGCCGCCGCTGCCCGCCACGCAAGATGCCAACACGGGGTGGTCCTTATGGACGGCGGGCAACGCGGCGATGGTGGTCTCGGGCCCCTGGGACGTCGTCAACGCAAAAAGCTCTGCGAAGTTTGAGTTCGGACTGGCGAGGATCCCTAAAGGCAGCAAGGGTTCGATCACCGTCGTAGGCGGCTCAGGTTTTGGCATTTCGTCCTCCGCCAAGGACCGGAACCTGGCGTTCAAGGCGATCGCGGCATTGACCAGCGACGAGGCCGAGGAACGCCTGGCCAGCGCCGGCCGCGCTTTTCCCGCGCGGAAAGCCCAACAGCCCTCCTGGTACAAGAACGCCCCGCCCGGCAGCGAGGAGATACTCAACAGCACCCTCAACGGCGGCGTGGTCCCGTTTAAGACCACGCCAAACTGGCAACAATTTAACCTTCTCTTCGTGCAATATGGGATTCCGGTGATGAACGGGCAAACGCCGGCGGCCACTGCCCTGCAGCAGGTGCAAGCGCAAGTTTCGTAGGAAGCGTCGTCCCTATGCCCTCCTCGCCTTCCAAGGCGGTGTCGCCTCACAGCAGTATCCCTGCGGAACGCCACCGCCGGGGCGCTAAACCCCGGAAATCCAGCACCGATTACACGAAGGCCTCTACCGTGCTCGCCTTTTTGCTGCCGAACGGGCTCGGATTCCTTGGGTTCACGCTGCTACCCCTGCTGGCTGCGTTGGTCATCAGTTTTTTTAGCTGGCCGGTGCTTGGACAGCACAGGTTCATTGGACTGGAAAACTACATCAGACTTTTCACCAAAGACCCGGTCTTCTTCCGCGTTTTCCTCACCACGCTCTATTTTGTCATCGGGTACGTGCCGTTAAATCTCGTCTTGGCGGTGGCCGTCGCCGTGTGGTTGAACAGCGGCATTCGAGGCGGCAAGCTTTTCCGCCTCATTTTTTTTCTGCCCGTTTTCACCCCCATGGTCGCCAACGCGTTGGTCTGGCGACTGCTGTTGACCCCGCACGGGGTGGTTGACTACGCGTTAACCCTGTTTCACCTGCCTTCTCCCAACTGGCTTGGGTCGGACCGCTTGGCCATGCCCGCCATGGTTCTCATGTCAGTCTGGCAAGGGTTTGGCTACAACATGCTGGTCTTTTCTGCCGGGTTGCGTTCCATCCCGCGCCCTTTATACGAGGCAGCCGCCATCGACGGCGCGAAGCCGTGGACTCGCTTCCGGAGGATCACGCTCCCCCTGCTGACGCCCTCCATCTTTTTCGGTATGGTGATGACCTTCATCACCTCCTTTCAAGTGTTCGTTCAACCCTACGTGCTGACGGCTGGAGGGCCCGGGGTAAGCACGACGACCGTGGTCTATTACCTATACAACAACGGGTTCCAATACTTTAAAATGGGTTACGCCTCCGCCATCGGTTGGGTTCTGTTTGCCGTCATCATGGTGGCCACGGCGCTGCAGTTCGGGCTCCAAAAGCGATTCGTGCACTATGAAAGCTGACGCTGCCGCCGCCCGAGGGCTTTGGCCGTTTGCCTCGCAGACGGGGATGATTGTGCTCGCCGCGCTCTGGCTCTTTCCGTTCCTGTGGATGCTGAGTACCGCCCTTAAGCCCAATGCCGAGGTTTTTCAGTTTCCGCCAAGGCTGTTCGGTTCGTCCGTTCAATGGTCCAATTTCCCGGCTGCCTGGAACGTCGTTCCGTTTGGGCGGTTCATGTTCAACGGGTTGGTGGTGTCGGGGGTGGGCACGCTGCTGGTGCTGTTTACATCCATCCTTTCGGCTTACGCCTTCGCCCGGCTGCAGTTCTGGCGGCGCGAACAACTCTTCCTGATTTATTTGGGAACCCTGATGATTCCTCAAGAAGTCACGGTCGTGCCGTTATTTCTGCTGATGAAATCGCTTGGCTGGGTCAATACCTATCAGGCCTTAATTCTTCCTTCGGCCTTTACGGCGTTCGGGACGTTTCTGCTCCGTCAGTTTTTCCTTACCATCCCGCGGGATTTTGAAGAGGCCGCGCGCATCGACGGCGCCACCCGGTGGCAGATCCTCTGGACGGTGATCGTGCCGATGGCCCGGCCGGCAATCGCGGTTCTGGCGCTGTTTACCTTCATCGGTTACTGGAACAATTTTCTCTGGCCGTTAATCGTCGGCAATACCCGCGAAATGGCCACCGTCCCGGTGGGTCTCAACCTCTTTAACGGCCAACACGGCACCGAGTGGAACTACATGATGGCCGCGTCCACAATTTCGATTCTGCCGACGGCGATTCTCACGGTGGCGTTACAGAAATACATCATTGAAGGGATTTCCATTTCCGGCTTTGGCGGCCGCTAACGCCGGGCGCGCCAACCGTCCACCCTGCCCTGATAAGCTAAACCCAAGGACCTACATTGAAAGAAGCCGAATTACGCTTTCGTCAAATCCACCTCGACTTCCACACCAGCGAATGCATCGAGTCCGTTGGGTCGGGGTTCGACCCGGACGAGTTTGCCGAGACGCTGGCGAGAGCAAACGTCAACTCGATTACTTGCTTTGCGCGCTGCCACCATGGGTGGCTTTATTTTGACTCGAAAGCCTTTCCCGAACGCAGGCACCCTCACCTGCAGCAGGCGTTGCTTCCCCAGCAGATCGAGGCCTGCCACCGCCGCGGCATCCGCGTGCCGATCTACCTCACGGTCCAGTGGGATTATTACACAGCGACGCACCACCCGGAGTGGCTGGCCCAGGACGGCGAAGGCCGGGTGATCGGCACGCCCCCGTTCGAAGCGGGCTTCTACCAGACGCTGTGCGTGAACTCGCCTTACCGTGAATTCCTCAAACAGCACACGGCGGAAGTGTTGGATCAGTTCCCGACCGACGGCCTGTTTTTCGACATCGTATGGCCCGTCCCCTGCGCCTGCCGTTATTGCCGCGAAAAGATGCTTGCAGCCGGCATGGAACCCAGCGACGAAGCCGCCCGCAACCGGTTCGGCCTCGAGACCATCAATGAATTCAAGCAGGACATGACGCACTTCGTTCGCAAACGGAACCCGGAGTGCACGATCTTTTACAACGCGGGGCACGTCGGGCCTCGGCACCGGCCGGTCAAAGGAGCATACAGCCATTTCGAGCTGGAAACGTTGCCCAGCGGCGAGTGGGGTTACCTGCATTTTCCGGTGACGGTCCGCTACGCCCGAACCCTCGGGCTCGATTGCTTAGGGCAGACCGGCAAGTTTCACACCTCCTGGGGCGACTTTCACTCTTTCAAGAACCTGGCCGCCCTCCGCTTCGAGTGCCTCCGCATGCTGGCGCACGGCGCCAAGTGCCTGATCGGCGATCAACTCGCACCGGGCGGGCGCATCGACCCGGACGTTTACCGCTTGGTCGGCGAAGTCTACGGGGAAGTGGCGCGCAAGGAACCCTGGTGCGCCGGCGCGCAGGCCGTGACCGAAATCGGCGTGCTCACCCCGGAAGAGTTCACCGGCGGCGCGGTGGGCGTGCTGCCCGAGGCCCTGAAAGGCGCGACCCGGCTCCTTGAACAAGGGGGCCACCAGTTTGACGTGCTGGATTCGGCCAGCGATTTTTCCAAGTACCGCGTCCTGCTGCTGCCCGACCACATCACGGTCAACGAGGAACTGGGGCAAAAGCTGGAAGGCTACGTCGCAGGCGGCGGCAGCGTCATCGCCAGCTTCGCTTCCGGGCTGGACGAAACGCGGAGCCGATTCGCCACGGAACTCTTCGGGGTAACGCTCGCCGGTCCGGGCCCGCGCGACTCGAACGGCAACCTGGTTCGCGGCAAGCCGTTCGAACGCCATGACTACTGCGAGTACCTCCGGCCACAGGGAGAAATCGGCCGCGGCCTGCCGGCGACCGAACACGCCATGTACCGCCGGGGCATGGCCGTCGGGGCCGGGGCGGAAACCGAAGTGCTTGCGCCGATCGTCGGTTCGTTTTTCGACCGGACCTACCGCCATTTCTGTTCCCACCGGCAGACGCCCTCTTCCGGCCGGGAAGTCCAGCCCGGCATCGTCCGTAAAGGCCGCTGCATCTACTTTTCCAGCCCGATCTTCAGCCAGTACAACGACAACGCCCCGCGCTGGTGCAAGCAGTTGGTTCTGAACGCGCTCGAGCTTTTGCTCCCGGAGCCTCTGGTCCGACACGACGGGCCCGGCACGCTGCAGGTGACTCTCACTGAACAAGCGGGACAGGGTCGATGGATCCTGCACCTTTTACATTTTATTCCTGAGCGGCGAAGTGAAACGATGGACGTCATCGAAGACGTGATCCCGTTATTCAAAGTAAAGGTCCGGGTGAGGGTCCCTCGTTCCGTTCGCGAGGTGGCCGTGGTACCTGAAGCCGCATTGGTCCCCTTCCGCACGGAAGGCCCCTATGCGGTTTTCGAGATCGATCGAATCGACGGCCATACGATGGTTAGTCTGACGTTTGGTTAGCGTTTCGGGCGCAGGCGCAGAAGAAGGCGTGAAGGCGATTGCCGGCTGGGCGTTACACCGCGCCCGGAGTTTAGTTGACGAAAGGAAAGTTACTTTAGGCCTATGCAATACCGCGAACTAGGAAGCACGGGCATGGACGTATCGGTGCTCAGTTTCGGCGCATCGTCGTTCGGCGGCGTCTTCCACCCGGTGAATCTCGATCAATGCATCGAGACGGTGAGGGTTGCCCTGGACGGCGGCATTAATTTCATCGATGTCTCGCCGGCTTACGGGGAGACACTCGCAGAGACCAATTTGGGCAAGGCACTCCGCGGCATCCGCCGCGATCGATACTACCTCGCCACAAAAGTCGGGTCTTACAGTGAGGCGAAGGGCGACTACGATTACTCGGCGGGGCGCACCGAACGTAGCCTTCACGAGAGCCTCAAACGGTTGGACTTGAATTATGTGGACCTGATCCAATGCCACGACATCGACTTTGCGGATCACGATCAAATTGTGAACGAAACGCTTCCCACGTTACACCGCCTTAAGGGGCAAGGGTTGGCGCGGTTTGTCGGCATCACCGGCCTGCCGCTCAAGATTTTCCCGAGCATCCTTGATCGGGTCGAGCCCGGCACGGTCGATACGATCCTGTCGTTCTGCCATTACGAGTTAAACGACGACTCGCTGACCGACCTGATTCCCTACCTCAAGGAAAAAGGCGTGGGTATTATCAACGCATCGCCCACCGGCATGGGCCTGCTGACGCCGCAGGGCCCGCCCGCCTGGCACCCCGCCAGCAAGGCCATCGTGGAGGGTTGCCGCAAAACCGTCGAGTGGTGTCGGGCAAAAGGCATCGACATCATCAAGCTGGCGGTGCAATACTCGTGCTCGCACCCGGACATTGCCACCACGCTGGTAGGCACGGCGCAACCCGACGCCATTCGGGCCAACATCGCCTACGTCGACGAGCCGATGGACAATGGGCTTTTGGCCGAAGTGCTTGAGGTCCTTAAGCCGATCCACCGTTTTAACTTCACCCGCGGCCGTCCTGAGCACCGCGACCCGCTCGTGGGCAGCTAAACAAAGCTTTTGGGTGGCGTTTCCCCGGGTTGAACGTTCGGCGGGCCAAACCCATCTAAGAACTGATCCCCATGCTGAAGACCGGAATCCTTAACCCGCACCTTAATTCACTCTTGAGCCGCGTGCGCCACACCAACGCGCTCGTCATCGCCGACCGCGGCTTTCCATTTTGGCCTGGGATGGAGATCGTGGACCTTTCCCTTGTTGACGGCATCCCGACCGTTTTGCAAGTGCTCCTGGCCATCCGGACGAACTTTGTCATCGGCCAATCCTTCGTGGCGGAAGAGTTTTTCTCGAGCAACCCGGAGGAAACCCAATCCGCACTCGCCCATGCCCTCGAGGGCATCCCGATCACGCGCGAACCCCACGTGGCTTTAAAAAAACGGGTGCCTGACGCCATCGGTTTGATCCGGACTGGGGACGCCACGCCTTACGCCAACCTCATCCTTATTTCTGCTTGAATATGAAGACGATCCGCCTTGAGGAACCCGGCCGCCTTGCCCTCCTGTCTACCGAAGGGCCTCCGGCGCCTGCATCGATCCAGCCCGAGGAAGCGCTCGTGCGCGTTCACCGCATCGGCGTTTGCGGCACCGACATCCATGCCTTCAACGGCAGGCAACCCTTTTTCAATTACCCGCGAATCCTCGGTCACGAACTGGGCGTCGAGGTGGTGGCCGTGGGTAGTTCGACCACAAACGTGAAACCGGGCGACCGCTGTTCGGTTGAACCCTACCTCAACTGCGGCAACTGCATTGCCTGTCGCCGCGGTAAGCCCAACTGTTGCGTACAACTGCAGGTGTTAGGCGTCCACACCGATGGCGGCATGCGCGAGGCCTTTGTTGTCCCGAGCCGCAAATTGCACCCTTCGGAGCGGCTGACGCTGGATCAGTTGGCCCTGGTCGAAACGCTCGGGATCGGGTGCCACGCCGTGGACCGTGCGTGCGTTGAGGCGGGCGAATTTGTGCTGGTCATCGGCGCCGGCCCCATTGGGCTGGCCGTGGTGCAATTTGCAATCGAAGCCGGAACGCAAGCCATTGTGCTCGACATCAACCCGAAACGCCTCGAATTCTGCCGCGAACGGCTGGGCGCCCCTCACGTGATCAATGCCGCGCTCCAGGACCCGCTCGAAGCGCTTAAACAGGTTACTTCCGGCGATCTGCCGACGGCCGTGTTTGACGCCACCGGCAATCCCAAATCGATGATGGGCGCCTTTGACTACCCCGCCCATGGCGGCCGGATGGTTTTCGTCGGGTTGTTCCAGGGGGAGGTCACGTTTAACGATCCGAACTTCCACCGGCGTGAGCTCACCCTTTCGGCCAGCCGCAACGCGCGGCCGCAGGACTTCACCCGCATCATCCACCTCGTCGAAGCGGGCCGGATTGACACCGGACCGTGGATCACCCATCGCGCTTCGTTTGCCGACGCGGTCACGGAATTTCCCGCGTGGACTCGGCCCGAGACCGGCGTGATCAAAGCAATGATTGAAGCCTGATTGGGTGCGCCCTGACCTGGGTCCACGGTGACGTGCACGCACGCCTTCTCAACCCAACGCGGTCCTGCTAACTATCTGTTGGCGGAAGCACCGGGCCCTTAAGCCCACACCAACGCCGTTCCAACCATCCGCTAACGATAAAAAGGTGAAAATCGACGCCCATCACCACTTCTGGAGGTACTCCGCGGCGCAGTACGGGTGGATCGATGACGCGATGAGCGCCATTCGCCGCGATTTCCTCCCGTCGGACTTGGAGAAAGACATTCGCGACGCAGGCATCGACGCCGTTGTCTCGGTGCAGGCACGGCAGACGCTCGAAGAAACGCGTTGGTTACTGACCATGGCCGCCCAGCATGATTTTATCAAAGGCGTGGTCGGCTGGGTGCCCCTGGCCGAACCTTCCCTCCGCGACGAGTTGGACCGGTTCCGGGGTGACCGTCGGTTGCGGGCCGTTCGTCACGTGGTCCAGGCCGAATCGGACGGTTACCTGCTGCGCGAAGATTTCAACGCCGGGGTGTCCGTCCTGCGGGAGACAGGGCTTGCCTACGACCTGCTCATTTACGAGCGCCAATTACCCGAAGCCATCCGCTTTGTGGATCGGCACCCGCAGCAGGTTTTCGTGCTTGACCACCTGGCCAAACCGCGCGTTAAAGAGAACCTGCTTGAACCGTGGCGCCGAAATCTCAAGGAGCTTGCCCGGCGCGAGAACGTGTACGCCAAGGTCTCCGGCCTGGTCGCGGAGGCTGATTACCACGCTTGGACCGAAGCGCAACTTCGTCCGTATTTGGAGACGGCGCTGGAGGCGTTTGGCCCGCACCGGCTGATGTTCGGCTCCGACTGGCCGGTCTGCTTGGTGGCGTGCCCCTACCGGCGTTGGTACGACGTGGTGCACCGCTTTGCCGCCTCACTCTCGCCCGAAGAGCAAGCAAGCCTGTTTGGTCGCACGGCGGCGTGCGCCTATCGCCTGCATGAGGCGTCGTAAGATGCGGATGTGCGGCCTCTACGCGGTTGCGCGCACAAGCCGGCGCATCGGCGCAAAGCGTTCCGCGAATCGAGAGATCTACGCTGCACGCCGCGGACGGTTAAAAACAGGAGTTACCTACACTTTTTTGTTTTCCGTGCAAGTGCCGGGAACGGCTGCAGTCAGGCGTTTTCGCGACCGGCCCAATGGGGTCGCACAGAGACGGCCTGCCCACGTAAGACAAATGATAGCTTTTGTGATACGCTAGGGCCATGGCCGACCACGCCTCCACGACGCGCACCCGTTTCCAAGAAGCCTTGGAAGCCGTGCACGTACTGCCCGAAGGAAACGGCTGGACGGTGATGCAGGCCGGGCACGACCCGCAGGCGTTCGCCGATCGAGAAACGGCCTTGCAAGCGGCCCAACGTTCTGCGGCCTTGCGCCGCGTAAGCGTTTTGGTGCACGAATCAGAGCGTGCCACCCGGACCGAGTGAGGACCAGCGGCCGACGAAGCGGGCCGTGTTCATCAATTGCCCTTTCGATGCGGCTTATCAGCCGATGTTTGACGCCATCGTCTTTGCCGTCCACCGGTGCGGTTTCCTGGCCCGGTGCGCCCGCGAGGACGGCGACAGCGACCAGGTGCGGATCGACAAGCTCGTGCAAATGATCGCCGAGTGCGAACTCGGCATCCACGACTTGAGCCGGGTCGACACCGAAGGCCGGCTGCCGCGCTTCAACATGCCCTTTGAACTGGGGCTTTTCATCGGCGCGCAACGCTACCGGCCGGAAGGCCAGCGGCCTATCGGGGGCTTGGTCCTCGAAGCCGAACCGTACCAGCACCAGCGCTTCCTTTCAGATTTGGCGGGCAACGACTTTGAGGCGCACCACGGCAGCCCGGCCGAGGCGGTCAACGCCGTTCGAAAATTCCTGGCCGGCCATTCCCAGGCGCCGGTGCCCGGCGGCCGCCAGATCCTCCAAGACCACGACTTTTTTCGTAAAATCGTGCTGCCCGTGCTGCTTGAAGGCCGTCAGCAGGACCTCGAGTCGCTGACTTTTCGCGAGTTTCGGGATTACGTGCAACAGGTGGTTGACCGGCAAGTGGCCGAGCGGGGTTCTCGGTCTGCGCCCCCATCCACCGGCCCTTAACTAAATGGCAGTGGACTAAACCCGAGCAAGGCAAGCGTCAGGGAAGCGCCACGGTGTGGGGATGACTGAGCCATGAGTTCATAGCGTGTCCTGCGGTTTACTTTTGGAGGGGCTACCGTCCCACCCCAGGCGCTCAATCTGCTTGGCGGCATTGTCGATGATGTCGGTCACCGCCGCGAGCTGGTCAGGGGGCAACTGGTCGCCGCGCATGCGGAGCACCATCCGGAGATTCTCCATCGCCCGCATGATCGGGCCGGAACGGTCGCGCGCGTGCCGCTCGCCGGCCTGTTGCAACCGGTGCAGGATGGCATCCGTCATCTCGCGGTTGGCATCAAGTTCGCGCCGCCCTTGATCCGTGATCGAATAGAGTTTGCGCGTGCCTTCGACGGTGACCGCAGCCAGTCCCATCTCCTCCAGCATGGTGAGCGTGGGATAAATAATGCCCGGGCTGGGCGCATGGGCACCGCCCATCTGGTTCTCGATCAGCTTGATGATTTCGTAGCCGTGGCGCGGGGCGTCGCTGATCAGGTGCAGGATGACGAAACGCAGGTCACCGCTCTCAAAAAAGCGGCCCGGCCCTCCGCCGCGATGCCCGCGGCCTTCGTGTTCGAATCGACCTCGGCCGAAGTGCCTGTCCTCATAAGGGTGTCCGTGGAAAGATTTCATGGCTTCTATCGAGATATGCTTTTTCATAGTACGATATATCGCGATATGCGCAACCTGTTTCTGATTTTGATAGAGGCTTTCGGTCAGGAATGACCGCATCACCGGCTTGGACTTCGAGGCGCTGGTGTCGGCGGACGGTCGACCCCGCCCAACAGGACGCCCCGGCCTAAAGCGACCGGCTGTGCCGTGAAGCCACCACCATTCACCTTATGAGCGCCCTGTGAAACGTATATGAACTTTACCCCGCCGGGAGCGATCATATACTCCGTCAAAGCGCCCGCCCACGAGCGGCCCGGGCGGCGATAAACGGCCGAAACCTGGTGGACGTTTGGCCTCGACACCCCTCTCGCGCCTGCGGTAGAAAAAGGGCTTGCCTCCGGTTCCTGCCACAGTCAGGGACCTCCGACCAGAGCTTCGCTTTTCCCTTTGCGCCCATGAATGCACCCGGTTCGAATCCAACACCGAACCGCTTCTCCCTCCCTTCAGCCCTCGCCTTGATCGTTGGCGCGGCGCTGCTGTTGCCGAGCTTGGGGCAAATGAGTGGTCAACCGCAGCAAAGCGCCAGTGCCGGTGCGGCTTCCGGCACGCCGCAGCCGGGTCCGGTCCACGCCTTGAAGGTCACCGTGCTTTCCACCATGCTGACCGACGCGGCGGGCGTGGGCGAATGGGGCTTTTCCGCTCTGGTGGAGGTCGCGGGCAAACGCCTGCTCTTTGACGCCGGCGGCCGGCCCGATACCGTGCTCAACAACGCGCGTGAACTCGGCATCGACCTTTCAGGCGTTGAAGACGCCATCCTCTCGCATCATCACTGGGATCATGTCACGGGCCTGGTAACCTTGCGGCGCGAACTGTCCAAGGCCAACCCCAACGCCCTTTGCCGCGCGCACGTCGGCCGCGGCATTTTCCTGGAGCGATTGATCCCGCCGGGCGCGATGGCCTCAGGCAGGATGTCCATGGCCGAAGTCAAAAGCGGCTACGAAGCGCTCGGGGGCAAATTCATCGAGTACGCCGAACCCAAGGAGCTCTTTGCCGGCGTGTGGCTCACCGGTCCGGTCCCGCGGCCCTACCCGGAAAAGAATTACCCGGCGGGCATCCACCTGCGCGATCCCAGCGGGAAACTGCTGGAGGACAACATCCCGGAGGATCAATCGCTGGTCCTCGACACCGCTAAGGGCTTGGTTGTGCTGACCGGCTGCGGTCACGCGGGGCTCATTAACATCCTGACTTATGCGCGCCAGACGGTGCGGCCGGACACGCCGGTGTACGCCGCCCTCGGCGGGTTCCACTTGTTTGCGGCAAAGGCGGACGCGCTCGCCTGGACCGCTGACAAGTTGAAAGGATTCGGGGTGGCGCAGATCCTGGGTGCCCACTGCACCGGCATCGAGCCGGTTTACTATTTCCGTGAGCGCCTGGGGTTGGAACGCAAGGCGTGCGTGGTTGGCGCGGTGGGTGCATCCTTCGACTTGGCCCAGGGCATCCACCCGGGCAACATCGCGCAATAACTGGAGAGCTCACCAACGGCGGAGCCGCAGGTTCTAACGGTTCACCGCTTTGAGGCCACCCGAACGGCCCTTCCGGCAGCATGCCGAAGACAGCCCGCTGACGCTGCTGCTCCACGCGCTCTGGGCGCTGCAGGCGTTACACAGGTTTTCAAGTTGGTTGAGCTGCTCGTCGCGCGGGTGAGATGGCCAGAGCGGGGGGCCGGTGGCCTTGCTTGCTCCGGCCGACCGAGCCGATTTGAGCCCCGAAGCGGCGGCAGAACCCAGCCTTATACCATTCAATTGCGACCGGGTTTCAGCCCCGAAGTGGCAGGAGAACCTAGCCCAGGGCTTTACTCGACTGCCATTTAGTTAAGGGCCGCTGGATGGGGGCGCTTTGGTCCCGGAGCGACGCCTTATGCCGCCCTTTCAGGGCTCGATCGAGGGAGGAGTGCACGCCCTGGATCAACCCCTGGGCTAGGGTCTCCCGGCCCGTTGGGCCTAGACCGTTTATACGGTCTGATAGGTTTAACTCCGGCACGGCACCTGGGAAGGAAGACAAGATTTTACCTCCATGGCCGAAACGGTATAAGCTGAACGTGTCCCCACTGCAGGCCGTGGCGCGGGCGTGAGCCTGCGGGAGGAATGGTGTGCCCAAATTCAGGAAAATGCCTGAATCCGGGCGCAGAAACGGCCGCAAAATCCTGCCCATATCGCCGTTATTAACCTAAAATCCCCGAACTAATCCGGAAGATCGTCACTTTTTCAGCGCCCTGCCAGGCTGGCAGACGCGACTGCGGCGTACCGGTGGCGTTGCGCAACGGTCAGAACCATAAAGTTTATGCGTACCTCTTCCCTGCTCGTTACTCTCGCACTCGGGATAACCATACTCCGGACGGCCTCGCCTTCGAATCCGGAACCGACGCCGGACATTGCGTTAGACCAGGCCATGGCTGCGATGCACTCGGCGATGGCTAAGATTCGGTGCTCCGGGAACCCGGACGCCGATTTCGCCCGGATGATGATTCCCTATCATCAGGGAGCGATCGACATGGCGAAAGTCGAACTGCACTTCGGCAAGGACCTTCGCCTGCGGCGCTTGGCTCAGGAGATCATCGTCACTCAGCAGTCCGAGATCCAAGTGATGCGGGCCGCGCTCGAAGCTTACGACCTTTCTTCCGCCGACCCGAAGCGTAACAACTGGTGCACCCCATGATCAAACGACTTCGTCACTGCCTCGCATCGGCGTTGCTCTTTTGCGCAGGGACCGGCGCCGGCCTTGCGGCCCAAGCGCCGCATGCTGCCAGTGATCCCGACGTCCCCCTCAGCGCGCACGATCGCGTCTACACGGCCGACCAAACCTCGAACACGGTCTCGGTTTACGATCCTTCCCGCAACCAGCTTCTTGGTGTGCTTCGGCTCGGGGACGTGACGCCCCAGAACTTGAGCCCGCTTTACCGTGGCCAGTTGCTCGTCCATGGGCTCGGGTTCTCCTTCGATCACAAGACGGTAGCCGTCGTCTCGATCGGGTCCAATTCCGTGACCTTCCTCGACGCCGCGACTAACGCCGTCAAGTACGTCACGTACGTCGGCCGGTCGCCGCACGAACCGTTTTTCACCCCCGACGGCAGCGAGCTCTGGGTCACGGTCCGGGGCGAAGACTACGTGTCGGTGATCGATCCGGCCACTTATCAGGAGAAAGACCGGATTGTGGTCGGCAACGGGCCCGGCATGACGGTCTTTCGGCCCGACGGCAAGTACGCCTTCGTCTGTTCCAGCTTCATCCCGGAAACCAAGGTCGTGGAGGTTCAGACGCACCGAATCGTGGCCACCGTGCCCCAGGCGTCCCCGTTTTCACCGAACATTGCGGCCACGCCGGACGGCCGGCAGGTCTGGTTTACCCTCAAAGACGTGGGCAAAGCCCAGCTGTTTCGGGCTGAGCCCCCGTTTGAGGTCTTGGCCACTCTGGACACCGGCCCCATCACCAACCACGTCAATTTTGTGCGTAACCGGAACGGCCAATTCGCGTACGTCACCGTCGGAGGCGAAAACCGGGTCAAGGTCTACACGACGACCGACGCGCCCGAGTTGGTGGCCACCATTCCGACGGGCGAACTGCCGCACGGCATCTGGCCCTCCGGCGATGGGACCCGCGTGTACGTGGCGCTGGAAAACGGGACCGGCATCAACGTGATCAACGCGTTGACCAACCAGGTGGAGGCCAGGATCAACGGGGGCCAGTCGTCGCAAGCCCTCGTGTACGTGCCGGGGGCGGTGCCGACGGGAGACGGCTTGGCGCACCTCGAACCGCTGTCCGCCTCGGGCTTGGCGGAGCACCTCTTGTTGGGGCCGCCCGGCAGCTCGTCCCAAGCGGCGCCCACGACCGTCACGCTCGATAACCAGGGCCTGATCGACCTGCTGCAGGCCGCGGTCACCGGGCTAAAACCCGAGGCCGCGTACCGCTTGGCGCTCGTGCGGGACCGGGCGGACCCGTACCGGGAATTTGAGCCTTTGAGTACGTTCCAAACCAACGCGGCCGGCGCCGCGATCGTCAACACGCTGGGTCCCCTTCGCCGGGTGATGGCCGGCTCGGCCGCCTCCGATGACCGGCGTTACCTGGTGATCGTGCCGGTGGAGGAAGGCAACCGGCCCGAGCCCGTGCAGGTCCAGCGGGAGTGAATGAACTCAACGAGCGTTGCTCGCCCAACGCATCCGGGTGCATGACCAGCGAGGCAAGAGTGGAACTGATTTTTCGTCCCAGGCCACCGCTACCTTAAAGCGGTCGAGGAGAGCGGCATGAGGATTAAGGTCCAACTCACCGTGGAGTCTGGCGGGGATGAATCGGAAACGCTCCGAGGTGTGTGCCTGCAACGGGCAAGCTTGCGGTTGCGCAGACCATCGACTCCGCATGTCGTCGGGTCAGTTCGTTGGAGCAAATGCGTAATCGCGCTTGGGCGCGTTCCCGGGTTTTTCAATGACGATAAACGGCGTTTCGATGCGCCGCTATTTTCCGGGTTTGTTGCTCATTTCTAAACGGATCACGAGTCCAGGAAATCGATAACGGCCGCGCTGAAGCGCACCGGATCCTGTTCGAACATCGGATGGGTCGCGTTCGGGATCAGCGTGGCCCGCGCGCCCGGCACGTGCGCCGCCAGAACGCGCAGGATCACCGGGAGCGAGCCGGACGTCTCCTGCCCGCCGATGAACAGCGTCGGCACGCGGATCGATTTCGCATCGGCCCGTGAATAGGGCTGACGCTGCTCGTTGAGCTGCCCCAGCAGGGTGTAGGCGTTGTCGCGAAGCTCCTGCCGGGCGGCTGCGGGCAGCCGCCGCCAAGCGCCCTCACCCTCGACCCCATCGAGAAAGCGGCTCAAGCCGCCATCGACGTCTCCCGAGGCTATCTTTTCCGCCGCGGCCGCCACGTGGGCGCGCAACGGGGGAAAAGCCGCAGCGGCCGGATCGGAGACCGCCAGCGAGGGATCCAGATCACCCCCGGGCTCCGCCAGAATCAGCTTGCGCACGAGGTCCGGCCGGCGTTGCGCCACCCGGAAGGCGAGGTGCCCGCCACGAGAATGGCCCAGCAGGTGGAGGGCGCCAACCCCCAGGCCCTCGATGAAGGCCACCACGTCGGCTACGTGCTGGCCGACCGTGAAGCCGGGGCCCCGGCCGTCCCAGCGTTCGGGAAAGAAGTGCCGCAGGCTGAGCGCGATAACCCGGTGCCGGCGGGACAAGGGCCCCAACACCGGCGACCAGACCCGAAAATCGCACAGCGAGCCGTGGATGCAGACGAGGGGCGGGCCTTGCCCCACCTCAAGGTAAGCCAAGTTATAATCGTTGACGCGAAGGTGCTTCATCGAACGCTCCTCGGCCGGGGACGAACCCCGTGCCGCATGATTTCTGAACGCTTACCACACAAAAACCGGTAATTCCCAGCCCACGCCGCCGGTCCCGCATCCGGCCATCGGAACCGCACCGCCATCGTTGGGTGATCCAGGGTGTGACTGACCGAATGCAAACCGATTGGGCTGGCGATTGTCACGACGATTTCGATTGGTTGAGAGCCGCAGAGGACGACCCTGCCCCGTCGCGCAAGCGTTCGTGCTGGTTTCTGGCGGTTCTCCCGAAGGGCGCGAGCGGAGGGAAAACCGCGGAAAATCTCGCAACTCCCCCGCACCCAGACTGGAGCTTCGTCAAGGGAGGGAACGGAATAAACAGCGAAGGCTTGCGCGAGCAGTTTTATGCCGGCTCCCGACCTTGCGCGAGCCCTGGGAGGAGGCAACGACCCTCCCCTGCCGTGGCACGTGCCTATCTGCAGGATGCGTGGACCCGCATTTGGCCCACCGTTGATCCGGGAGGCGGAACCCCTGACCCCGGTTCTCGGAAATGGAACGGCTGGAGAACACCCCCGCACACCCGAAAGGGGTATTGTCCTCCCTCGCGTCCGCGTGATTTCCTGCGGTCAGATCGACCCCTATGAAAGCACGTTTATGCATCCTTGGCCTCCTCGCCGTCGCAAGCCTCCTCCTTGCCCCGGCTCGCGCCGCCTCCGCCGTCGCACTCGGCACCAACGGCCACTGGGCCACCTGCCACTTCGGCAACCAGCCCCTGGCGGTCGTCGAGAAAAGAGCGATCGAAAGCTGCCGGCTTGCCGGGGGCATCAACCCCCGGGTGATCGCGTCCAGCGCCAGCCCCGGCTATGCGGCCGTCGCCTACTCCCGCGCCCGGACGACTTCTGCCACGGACGCAACCGGCGCCCGTGGCACCAGCGCGTGGGCGATCGGGTGCGCGTTTGGGGCCCCGACCCAAAACGGCGCCAACCGCCAGGCGATTGAGAACTGCCGAAAGCACGGGGGCACCAAGCCGGAGGTCCGGAGCACCTGGTTGGACGCGGCCCAAGGTTTCCGCCTGTAGAGAAGAAACCCCGTTAAAGGTCCTTCAAAAGACGCCGGGTGGCCAAGGCCAATACGGTACACAAGCGTTACGGTGTTTGGCCGAGGGCTTGCGCCGCTTCAAGGGCAAAGAAGCTGCGCGCGTGCCGCATCTGGCGCACTCCCACGGCTAACGGCCATGAGATTCGGCGGTCTTACGATCGGCTCCCGACCGGAGACCGCGGGCTATGGACCGGTCCCTCCCTGAGCGTACCGCAACATTTTTATTTTATGATCCCCCGGTGAGCGCCGAGCCGCGCCGCCGTCCAATCGGGCGATGTTCGCGGCAGCGGCGCAACCAGGGCAAAGCGATGGCCTGATCGGGACCGGCAGCAGGAGCCGCAGGACGGGCGTCGTCACTGCTTCGTGCTTGCCTCAGCCGTCTTCCCCTGATTCATGTTTGCCTCGATCGCCTTCTTGGCCTCCTCTTGCGTGTATTCATGGCTGGCGACGCCCCCGGCGGGGATGTTGGGCAACGCCGCCTCGAAGTCGTCCTGCGTGAACTGGAGGTACGGCACGATCAGGTCATGAGGAATGTCCTTGTGCCCGTCCAGGATCTGTTGCGCCACCCAGAACGCAAGGGTGCAGACGCCGGGCGCGATGGACGCCGACCACGTGGAATAGCCGTTCTTATCCTTTTGTTCTTTCCACCAGGCGAGCTCATCCTGGCGGTTGCCCATGGTAATAATCGGCAGCTTGCGTTTGGCCGCGATGAAGGCTTGCGCGGCGCCGTACCCATCCCCGCCCTGGTCCACGACGCCCACGATTTCGGGAAGGGACGGCAGGACCGTGGCGACCGCCTTTTGCGCAGTGGTCTGGTCCCAGTCGCCCTCAACGCTGCTGACGAGCTTGAAGTCCGGATGCTTTTGGACCCCTTCCACAATCCCGCTATGGATCGCGTCGTCGATCGAGGTGCCGGCAAGGCCGCGGATCTCCAGCAAGTTGCCGCCTTTGGGCAGCGATTTGGCCAGGTGCTCGACTTCCTGCTCGCCATAATCCTTGAAGTTGACCACCACGCGCCAGGCGCAAGGCTCGGTGACGATCCCATCGAATGACACGACCACGATGCCGGCGTCACAGGCCTGCTTGATAGCGCCGTTCAAGGCATCGGGTGAGGACGCGTTAATGACGATCGCGTTGTAACCCTGCAGGATCAGATTCTGAATCTGGGCTGCCTGGGTCGGTACCTCCTTGTCGGCCGTGGTGAACACGTCGGCCGCGGCAACGATACCGTCTGCCACCGCTTTTCTGGTGACGATGTCCCAACTCTTCAACATGGCTTGCCGCCAGGAATTACCGGCATAGTTGTTGGAGAACGCGATGCGCATTTTACTGGTGTCTGCGTGGCTCGCGTCAGCCAACGCAACTCCCATTACAGCCGCCAGTAGAAGCCTGCTGCAGGTACGTGTCTTCATGTGTTTCTTACCTTGTCGAATAGATGCTTAAACCGTGGTTCGCTACTGCCGCGGGCCGCAGCAGACGCGTGGTAGAGGCTTTCCCGCCTGGCACGGGGAACGGCGCATGCTTCGGCTTGTGATGCGATAAAAGGAAGTTCGGGAACACTTGGGGGGAAGCTACCTCGACCCGCAGGAATGCTTCGAGCGCGGCGCTGACCGGCTAGTTTACATCGGAACGCCGGTTAAGCAACTTTAATTTGGCTGCAAACGACGACTGGACTGGCTGTCCGTTGGCCTGACCAATTATTTGCTTGACCTTTTGTCCCAAAAACGGCTAATTGCACCGCTGAGCTCGCGACAAAGCCGTCCCCCTTTTCAGAGTGTTTTGGACGCGGGCCGGCCGGTTTTTTGCGTTTGGCAGAAACTCGGTAATGGTTGGACCGCCTGCTTTGGCACTGCCTGGAATATCGCTTGCGAAATGAAGACGAACCTCGCCTGTTCTCATGACAAGGCCTCTGTTCCCGGCGGAAACGAAGCGGCAGGCCACCACCTCATCGGCCTGGCTCTTGCAGGCCTGCGATTCGGCCCTGGCTTCATTCTTGCGGCGCTCGTGCTAACCCTGGGCCTCAGCTCACCGTATTTCTTTACGGCGCGAAATCTTGGAAACGTCCTCGCGCAAACCGCGACCATAGCGGTTCTGGCGATGGGCCAACACCTCGTCATTTTGACCCGCGGGATTGATCTATCCGTCGGATCGGTCTTGGCCCTTTCATCGGTTGCCGGCGCACTGGTCTACAGGGAGGTGCACTCGAGCGCGGTCGTCATCGCGTCGATGCTAGGAACCGGCTTGGCCGCGGGTTTTATCAACGGATTCGTCTATGTATGGGGGCGCCTTCCGCACCCGTTCATCGTCACCCTGGCGACCCTTAGCATTGCGAGAGGGCTCGCCCTTGAACTGGCTGGAGGCGCGGCCATTCCGGGGATGCCCGCCACGATTCTCTTCCTGGGCGGCGGCTCAATCGGCGGCGTGCCGACGTCGGCATTGGTCGCCGGAGGCGTGGCGCTTGTCCTGGCCGGTATGGCCCGGTGGCTCGTGTGGGGTCGATGGATCTACTCGGTTGGCGGGAACCCGGATGCGGCACGGCGGGTTGGGATACCGATGAGGGGCGTTCTGTTGTCCGTTTACATGATCTGCGGCATCACCGCGGGAATCGGTGCAGTCCTAACCTCGGGGCGGACAGCGGCCGGATCTCCTCTTTTTGGCAACCTGGCTGAACTCGATTCGATTGCGGCGGTTATCATCGGAGGAGCGAGTTTCCTCGGGGGTCGCGGTCATATCGGAAACGCGCTGACCGGAGCGTTGATGATTGGAGTTATCCGAAACGCTCTCAACCTTCTAAACGTGGACATCTTTTTTCAGCTGATCGCCATCGGTATAATCATCGTCCTGGCGGTTGAAGCGGATGTCCTGCGTGGAAGACTCGAAGAGCGGTTCCGTATGATACAATCGTTGAGGGTAAATCAGTGACCGGCCCCCCGATAAAGCACGAACTGCGTTCTCCTGAACTGGTGGTCAGGAATCTATCGAAGCGGTTCGGAGCCATCGTAGCCCTGGACGATGTCAGTTTAGAGGTGAATCGCGGGCAAGTGCTGGCCCTGCTCGGCGACAACGGTGCCGGGAAGTCAACCCTGATCAAATGTATAAGTGGTGTTCACCAGCTTGATTCGGGCATCATCGAACTAGGCGGGCAACCGGTGCACATTCGTTCGCCGGCGGACGCCCGGCGACTTGGAATTGAAACGGTTTATCAGGACCTGGCGCTTTTTGACAATCTTGGCCCGAGCGCAAACTTCTATGCAGGCCGGGAGTTGGCGGGCCCGCCGTGGCTACCTCGTGGGATGCGGCTCCTGCGCGGGCGCGAGATGAATGAGACCACGCGCAGGCTGCTCGATCAACTGCGTGTAAGACTGCCGAGCTTTGATGCGCTCATCGGGCTGATGTCAGGAGGTCAACGCCAGGCAATTGCGGTTGCCCGGGCAACGGCCTTTGCAACGCGCGTGGTCATTTTAGACGAGCCGACCGCGGCGTTAGGCGTTCGTGAAACCAAGCAGGTTCTCGAGTTGATCGTACAACTGCGCAATCAGGACAGCGCCGTGATCCTGATAACGCACAACCTGGATCACGTCATCGAAATTGCCGACCGGGCAGTCGTCATGCGGCGTGGCCGTAATGCCGGGGAAACCAAACCGAAACCGGAAAATCGACAAGAGATCGTATCGATGATCGTAGGGGCCTAAGCGGGGTCATTCTCAACCGTGCCGGTGCTTTTGCTGGGCGAGCATTGGCGCGGCAATCTCCCAGCCCAACATCATGGAAAAAGTGAAAATACCAATATCAACCAGGTTAGTTCGGTTCCTCCTGCTAAGCATAAGCCTAGCAGCATCTGCGCATGCGGAAGCGATCAAGGTAGGATTCATTACAAAATTCCCCGCTGATTTCTTTTTCACGCTGCAAAATGCCGCGAAGGAATACGCCTCAAAGAATTCGGATGTGCAGATTGTCTTTGGTCAAGGCCAGTCGGCCACTGATACGGCCGGTCAGATCAATCTGATCGAGTCGATGGTTTCCCAAGGGGTTAAAGGGATCGCGATCACGCCCGTCAGTCCCGAGCTCATTCCGGCGCTTGATAAGGCGGTGGCCGCCGGGGTGAAAGTCGTGCTTATGGACAATGACCTTCCGAGCTGGAACGCAAAGAGCGCGGTGGTTGCCACCAATAATCTGGAGGGCGGAAAGCTCGCCGGCAAATGGCTCGCCACTAAACTGAAGGCCGGCGACAAGATGGCCGTTCTCGAGGGGGTCCCTGGGGTGCCCGCTCTGGACGACCGGGTCAAAGGCATGATCGCGGGTCTGGGGGGACTTGAGGTCAAAGTGGTTGGAAAGGCACCCACGAACTGCACCAGGGAACTCGGCGTTTCAGGGGCCGAAGACCTCCTGACGGCCAACCCAGGGGTTGCCGCGATCTATTCTGCGTGCGGACCGCCGGCGCTCGGAGCCATCCAGGCAATCGCCCATTCGGGCAGCAAGCAGCATATCATCCTGGTCGGATTCGATGCGCTTCCCGAAGAAATCAAGGAGATCAACGCTGGGAATGAGGATGCTTCGGTCGCGCAATTTCCAAAGAAAATCGGAGAACTCGGCGTCAGCACGCTGGTGAAGGTGATCAAAGGCGAAACCGTACCTCCTTTCGTCGATACCGGTACCGCTATCGTGACAAAGGAGAATGTGAACGAGTTCGAATAGCCGTCCCCTGGTTGCCACACTGACGTGGGGCTCGCGGCTGCATGGCTGGCAGACGCCCCGTCGGGCACGTCCTGGGGTCATCGGTGAGTGAAATGGAGCTTTTGTTTATGGGATTGGGAGCAGAGAATTCGTGGCAACAAAGGGCTTGTTCACAGGGCGCACCGGGTGAGGGTTTCACGTCAGTAAGGTCGTGAGGCGCTATGGTCAGATGACCCGGCCACGCTTTGGCACGCTTTGCATCCGTGTTATAAAGGTCTTCCATGCCGATCCAGGTCATCGAGCCGCGCCGCCTTTACGTGCAGATCGCCGATCAAATCCGGTCGTTGATCGACAATGGCGAGTTTTCGCCCGGGAGTCGTCTCCCGACCGAACGAGAACTGGCCAAGCGGCTCGGCGTTTCCCGGCCGTCCGTGCGTGAGGCGCTGATTGCCTTGGAGGCGGAAGGCTATGTCGACGTGCGCCCGGGCTCGGGCATCCTGGTCACAAACCCCCAAGGCGCAACGGGGGGGTTTTGGAGCGATGAGGGGCCGCTGGAAATCCTGCAGGCCCGGTGCCTGATCGAAGGGGAGATCGCGGCGGAGGTTGCGCCGGCGGTCCGGAAGAAGGACATCGCCGCGCTCGAGCAGATTGTCCTGCAGATGGAAGGTGCAGCAGATGCGTCCACCCGTCTGACCGCCGACCGGCAGTTTCACCAGTACATCGCGGCGAAGCTTGCGAACAAGGTGCTGCTCCGGCTGGTGACGGAACTGTTCTATCAGCGCGATGGCCCGCTGGCCCGTCAGTTCGCAACCCATTTTGACAACGCCAAAAGCTGGACGGAGGCTTCGGACGAACACCGTCAGATCGTGGCGGCGCTGGCGACGCGCGACGCCGAACGAGCCCGCAAGGCGATGCGCGACCACCTGCGAAAAGCGTATAAGCGTTGGGCCCAGGACCTGGAGCGCGGCGCTCGAACCGGCTCCCGCCATGCCCCGCGCCGGCGCTCCTCGATCGACGCAGACGGCGCGGTGCCGATTGCGCGAGGCGAGTCGAGCGCACGCGGCTAATCCGGCACGGACGGTCAAATGATTTGGATCGATCATCCAAAGGCGCCTATGTCCTTCGAAATCACCTGAAACGTGCATGCACCCGAGAAACCCTGCCAGGGGCGCGCCTCGAGGTACTCCTCCGAGAAGCGGCGCTGCCCGGCGCCGGGCAGTTTGTGCTTCCGGGACCGCCATCGGCGCAGCCGTTGCCGCCCGTAGCCGGCCACCCTCCGGTGGGCTCGGACGGACCGAACCGGCAGGCACGCCCACGTGCCCGCAGCCTGCACCGGTTTTCAAGTTGGTCGAGCGGTCGTTGTCCCGGAGGGACAGCCGGACAGTGGCCAGGGACTTCAGCTCTTGGACGGAGCATTTAAGGGGGAATGAGGGAATGCGTCCCATCGGGACGCCTGAAGGCGTGACACCAAGCCCAGCGGACGTCGTCTCAGAAGCGGCCTTGTCGCCCGCAAAACTGGCGCTCCGGAACTTAGGTTAACAGGCCCAAGGCGATAAGTCCGGCACGGCGCTTCCGGCCGCCGCAGGCGATCGGCCCGAGGCGCATAGCCAAGCCGCGACCCGCGCTCAGGCTTGGCGGCGGCGCTGGCGTTTGAACCGCCGTCGCCGGCGCTCCAACCGGCGCTGGCGGGCCAGTCCGGCCAGCACGATTGAGGTGCGGGGCGAGCGCACGGGCGCCGCGGTTTGGAACCGCAATGAAAGCGAGGAAACAGGGCCAGCGTTGCTCATGGTGACGCTTTTCTTAACGCACGCTCTTTTGACGGTAAATGGAACGAAAGGTCCGGCCGGAACCCGGCTCGGGGCAAAGGCGACAACCCGGCGTGATAACCCTGTAATCCGGCATGCGCCGCCTCCCCGGGCCGCGAAGGTTGCGGTGGTGGATCGAACGACTGCACCGCGAAGGTACACGGGCCGTATGCCGCATTTCGTTCCTAACGTGAAGGGGGTGAGGCGTTCACTCCGGTTTTTCGCTCCGAGGTAGCGACTCCATGCCACGCTTTCCTTCATGCTCCCGCTCCAAAGGACGATCGGACCCGCCCCGCTCACCGCCGGTAAAGGGAAGAGGAACATCCAACCCCAGGGGTTCGAACTCGTCCAGTCGACAGAACCTTTTCCCAACGATTCAGTGAAGGTAGTTGGAACGATTGGGCCGTACGGCCCTTGCACCGCCTCAAAATCACTCATGAACGCCGCCCGCGGGTTTGAGGCCGCTCGGCGCTTGGTAACGGCCATAGAACGCCGGAACGGCGAGGCGATGATTGCTCGGCCTTTCCGAAAGGGATGATGGCCCGCTGGGGAGCGGGGCCTGTTTCACCCGTTATTTCGGACAGGGTTGGTTGGCAGGGGCGGTGACGGTTTCGGTTACGCCTGTCACCATGGCTTGAAGTATTCTAAAACGATTTGTATTTATAGCGTAGAGAGCGACAGCTGGCGTTCTCATCTTCTGTTCTATAATGAGGTTCAACTATCGGGAAACCCGGGCTGATAATAGGATCGATGATAATTATTATATCATCTTGTAATTGCGAGGTGCCGTGAACCGTTGACTGAGGACGCCCCATCGATGACGTTGAATTCTTCATCGGCCGAAGCCGTAGGGACCAGCGAGGACGGCAGAAAGCGACAAGTCATGGCGGCACAGGTTCGGTTGCTTTATGGCAATGCGAACCTGGTATTCGCGGTCACCTTGGTCGCCGCGTCGATCTTGGGCCGCCTTCAATGGGAGGTCATTGCCCATCCAATCGTCCTCGGTTGGTGCCTGTACATGTTTTTGGTGGCTATCGGCAGGTTCACGCTGGCGCGCCGGTACCGGCGCAGGTCGCCGTCGAACCTCGAGACGGCGGGGTGGTGCGCCGGGTTTGTGGTGGGCACCGGCTTTGCCGGAACGGGATGGGGTGCAGCCGGCATTCTGCTGTACCCGGAAAGCCAGCCCGTGAATGAACTCTTTCTCATTTTCATGCTCGGCGGGATGATGCTGGGCGCGGCCCCAATCCTTGCGGCGCGGCCGGAGGCGTATCGGGCGTTTCTCATCCCGGCCGGACTCGCGCCTACCGCACGCCTGGCGCTCTGCGGCGATGAGACCCACCTGGCGATGGCGCTGATGGCCGGCCTGTTCACTCTTGCCACCCTCAGCACGACCAGACGCATCCACCTGACGATCGCCTCATCATTGAACTTACAGTTTGAAAATGCGGCGCTGGTGGAAAAGTTGCAAGCAGCCCGGCAACGTGCGGAGGCCCTGAATGAGCAACTCGAGCGTCGGGTCCAGGCGCGCACGGCCGAACTTCACCGGTCAACCCAGCAACTGCAGGTTGAGATTACGCAGCGTGAACAGATCGAAGAGCAGTTGCTGCGTGCACGCAAGCTCGAATCGCTCCGGGTGCTGGCAGGCGGCATCGCACACGATTTCAACAACTTCTTGGCCGTCGTGCAAGGGAACGTCGAGCTGGCCAAGGCGCGGCTCAATCGAGACGCGCCGGTGCAGGCGATCCTAGACGAAATGGCGAGCGCATGTAAACGCGCGGCATTCCTCTCGTCCCAGTTGCTGACCTTCTCAAAAGGCGGCGCGCCGGTCCGTCGCTTGGTCTCGCTTGCCCAGCTCATCATGGACGCGGTCCCCTTGGCACGGGCTGGGGCCCAGACCCGCTTCGACGTGCACGTTCCGGAGAACCTCCGCTCTGCCGAGGTCGATCCGGGCCAGATCGGCCAAGTGCTCCACAACGTCCTCCTCAATGCGCGGCAGGCAATGTCTGAGGGCGGAACCATCGAGGTTCGCGCGGAAAACGTTAACCTCAAAACTGCGGCGGGTATGGAATCACGTGTAAGGATTTCCATCCGGGACCACGGAGCCGGCATACCTGACGATGTGCTCCCTCATATCTTCGACCCCTATTTCACCACCAAGCCCGGCGGCAGCGGCCTTGGGCTGGCGACCGCCTACGCCATCATCACCAAACACGGCGGCAATTTATCCGTACAAACCAAACTTGGGGACGGGACGGTCTTCACCATTGATCTGCCCGCCTCGGAGGAGAATCCTGAACCGCAGGCCCCGCTTACCGCCCCGATACAAACGGGGACGGGGCGACTGTTGGTCATGGACGATGAAGAGGCAGTCCGTAAGGTGGTGGTTGGCGTGTTAACCACGCTCGGCTACGAGGTGCAAGCTGCCGGGGATGGGGCCGAGGCCATTGTCCTGTTCGGGAACGCAAAAGCGTGCGGCCGCGATTTTGACGCCGTTGTGCTGGACCTCACCGTGAGCGGAGGGATGGGAGGCCTCGAAGCGGCCGCGCGGCTCAGGGAGTTAGATCCTTTGGTCAAACTCATCGTTTCCAGCGGTTACTCGGATGCACCGGTCCTCTCGGATTTGGGGAAGTACGGCTTTGACGACTTGATTCCGAAGCCGTGGACGATCGCCGAACTGAGCGAGGTGGTCCGACGGGTGCTTCAATCGGATTCCAATCGCCACGCCAAATCGAGCGTATCCGGCTGACCAACTGCACGGACGACGAGCGGAAGGGCTGGCAAGCGCACGGCGTAAGTATGTATAGGCGTGGTTCGGACCACGCGCAGGCCTCTCCGGCGACCGGCAAGATTCTCGGGTGTCGCGGTTTCACCGCCAGACCTCTGCGTAAAACCCATTACCAACATTAAAAACCCCAAGGTCAGGATTCTGAAGCTCCTCATAACTGTAAGCGACGCCCGTCGCTCGGCATCACTCTCTTCGGTTCGGGAGGTTATGTTAGAGAGGGAACTGATGAGATGCTCCACCCAGCCTTCTCACACATCCTCTGGTTCTAAAACGGCCCAACGCGCGATCGGGCAAGCCGGCCTTTCTCTAATACGGCCTCGGCGGCCACGGTGGCAAAATCTTGTCTTCCTTCCCAGGTGCCCTGCTAACGTTACACCTATCAGACCGTATAAATGGTCTTAGGCCCAAGGGGCCAGGACACGGTTTGATGGCCTGAAGGGTCAGAGGAACTTAGCCCAGGGTTTACCCCACTGCCATTGAGTTAAGGGCCTATCCGAATAAGCCGGCGACCCGGTAAGCAATCAAGCCGCACACGAAGTGGAGCAGCCCCAGGTAGTTCTCGGCTTTCTTGGCCCAGCGGGTCAGCAGGCTGCGGAAACGGTTCATCCAGCTGTGGGTGCGTTCCACCACCCAGCGGCGGGCCTTCTGGCCGGGCTTGGCCTCCGGCGCGGGGGCCGCGGCTTCGCCCCGCAAGCCGATGTGCGCCTCAAAACCCAACGCCGCCGCCGCGGCGCGCACTTCCTCATAGGCAATAGCCCTTGTCCAGGCAGAGGTGCTGGGGCTCAGCAGCCGACGGCGTGGGCCGGGGCCGGGCGCGCGCCTTGCCCGTTGCGGTCGTCTGCTTGGCGGTCTTCATCTCCACCAAACATAGCACAAAATCGCTTATTCGGATAGGCACTTATTACAGTTGTAGATGGCAGATTGGCGCGGCAAAAGGCTCAGCTTTCTGCGACAAGTGGCCGGAAAATGCGGCTTTTTCGCCTCTTTTGCCTTGGGATGTGCCGACTCCTGCCCCAAAAACCATAATCGACAACTGTAATACTAGCCACTTGAGACGCGTTGAGGCATTCAAAGGGGGCGCCGCCAACCATGTAGTTGCCTATTTTTGCCCAACCCCTCAAAAAGGTAAAATTCGCGACTCTCCCTCGTTCCCCCTCGGCCTTGGGGCGCTTGACCCCGCGCACCGGGTTGTGGCTGACGGCGTTGACTTCGCAGAGGTGATCAAATAATGAGGCGACGGCGGCCAGCTTCCGGCGGATGGAACTGGGGGCTAGGCTGCGCCGCTCCAGGTCTTTTCGCCACGCGATGAGGTGCGCCCGGGTGACTTGCCGCATTTCCTCCGGGCGTTCCACGCCGGCAAAGGCCGTGAATTCTTTCACGTCGTTGCGGTAGGCGCGCCGAGTGCGGGGGTTGTCGAGGGCGAGCAAACCACTCCAGCTCGGGCGGCATCTCGCCTAAACCTTGGAATTCGGCGCGGCTCAAACGTTTCCCTTCCGGTTCGGGGTTGTAAGCCCAAACCCCCGAAAATTCCGACACCCCAACGCCAGCTACCCTCGGCCATCGCCCAGGTCGGCGGCAAGAAGGAGCTGACCGGCAGGATCGACATCGAAATCGAACTCAGCAACCCGTGCGCCCGGCTGATTGCCAACGCGATCCTCTACCACAACTCCGCCATCCTGTCGCGGCATCGGCTGTCGGATAGTATTACACAAAAACATTGGAAATAATTTCAATTATGAATATTATCCAAGGCCGTGCTGGTTTGAAACGACCGTAGACCATGAGCCCAAAAACGGGGGCATTCGCCCTAAGTACTACCCTCTGCCTTGCCCTGGTCGCCGGGCTGACGGCCCTGAATTGGACGGACCCCGGCGCTGATGATCCCGAACCCCGCCGGGACGGTCCTGAATGGAACCTCATTCGAACCCTGTCGCCCTTACCGGAGACCCCGTCGGCCGATACGACCAATGCGTTTGCCGATGACCCGCGTGCCGCCACGCTGGGCCAGATGCTGTTTTTTGAGAAAGGCATCGCCGGCCCCATCATTACGGGGGACAACGGCCAGAACGGCGGCCTGGGCCGGCCGGGACAAACCGGCCGGATCTCCTGCGCGTCCTGTCACCAGCCCGCTTCGGGCTGGATGTTCGATATCCGTTCCAACACCGGGGTACCCCAGGACCCGCACGCCACCGCCCTGGGCGCCAGTTGGGGCAACCGCCACGTGTCGAGCATCATCAACAGCGCTTACTATAACATCTGGCGCGAGAACGACGGGGTCTCCGATTCCACCTGGGCCGATGCACTTACCGACCCGGAAGATCCCACCTCCCAGAACGGCAGCCGCCTTCAGGTCGCCCACGTGCTCTGGAACAAGTATCGCCAGGAGTACGACGACATTTTCTCTCACTCGCCGGCGCCGCTCGATCCCCGGCTCGATCCTCACAACCCGCACGCGTCCGATTTCCCCGCCACCGGCAAACCCGGCGACCCGCAATGGGAAGCCATGCCGCAGGCGGACAAAGACATCATTAATCGCATTTTCGCCAACTTCGGCAAAGCGGTTCAGGCTTACATCCGCCGCTGCGTCAGCCGCAATGCCCCCTTCGATCGCTACGTGGCCGGCGATGAGGACGCCATCAGCCATTCGGCCAAACGCGGGCTAAAGCTATTCGTGAGCCAGCGCGTTAACTGCGTCGCGTGCCACTCGGGCCCCCTGTTCAGCGACACCCAGTTCCATACCACGGGCCTACACGTTAACACCGAGCTTTCACCGCATGCGGATCCGACCGAAGATGGCCGGTTCTCCGCGCTGCAGCAGGTGCTATCGAACGCGCCGGGCACCACGGGTCAATTCAACGTCAACAGCGTCTACAGCGATAACCGCCGCACCGGATTCCTAACGGGCTTGGTAGCGGTCGAATCGGACAAAGGCAAATGGCGAACCAAACACTTGAGGGGCGTCGCTGCGACGCCCCCCTACATGCACACCGGCCAGATGCCAACCCTCATGGACGTGATCAACTTTTACGACCGTGGGGGCGATCTGCCGGGAAGCTTTATCGGGACGAAGAGCCCCTTGATGCACCCCTTGCATTTGACGCTGCAGGAGAAGTACGACCTGATCGCTTTTCTTCACACGCTGACCGGCGACCCGCTTCCGGCCCGCCTGACGCATGACGCGTCGAAGCCCGACAGCGCCGAACCGGCCGACGATAACAACCCGCCGCACCGGCAGGTCACGTCACGGCACAGGGGCGGACGGCCCTGACCGTCACGTGGCGGCCGCAGCGGGAGAGCGGGAGATTTCGGGGGTGCACCTGCCGCTGGAGGTCCGCATCCAGGTGCTCAGTCGTCGGAAACACTCGCTCTGCAGGACCGGCTAAAGCGCAGCGAGAAACTCCTTCCAGGGCGTGGCCACCAGCGTCTCGGTGGACGCATGCCCCAGGGCGCGGATGATCATCCCCACCTTTTCCACCTCCTTGGGATCGGCCGCTTCGACGATGTCCACCACGTCGAAACGACCCAGGGTGGCATAACTCTCTTTCCAGGTCACCCCGGGACAGTGCTGCTTGATCTTCTCTGAGACAGCCTCGGCCAGTTTTTTGAAGTCTTTTGGATCGTCGATCGCCTCCGGGGAAATGCGGCTGAGAATCACGAACGTCGCCATAGGACACCTCCGATCCGATCAGCGTACACTCCCCGGCATCGTCCAGCAACTATCCCTGGTTTTGGTGCAGCTTTGAAAGCTGGCCTTGCGGCGGTAAGGCCCGGGATGGCCGAACCGAGCTCGACGCGGGATGTCGCGAAGCCCTTTATTAGTGGACTGCCTGCGGGAGCATGGCATTGCGGGCCACCGGCTACCGGTTCTGCGCCTCGCGGGCCGGCCTGGAGCCCACAGGCACGTTCGCGTGCGTGCGCGCCTAAAAGCCCCTTGGGCTCGGAGGACGAACCTTGCGTATGCTTTCGACGACCCGGAG
>JAFBAP010000050.1 GCA_019247695.1 Verrucomicrobiota bacterium
TCTCATCTAACCTGAACCAATACGAACTCACCGTAAGCGAAGTCCATCACAACCCCTCGGCCAGTGTTCTCTACGAGCACGCCATCCGCTACGAGAAAGATGCCCACATCGCCCAGAACGGCGCGCTCGTAGCCTACTCCGGCACCAAGACCGGACGTTCGCCCAAGGACAAACGCGTCGTCAAACAAAACCCCTCGGAAAATGAGGTCTGGTGGGGCCCGGTTAACATCCCGCTCGATCCACACGCATTCGCCATCAACCGCGAGCGCGCCCGCGACTACCTCAACACCCGCGAACGCCTCTACTGCTTCGACGGCTTTGCCGGCTGGGATCCGAACTACCGAATCAAGGTCCGGGTTATCTGCTCGCGACCCTATCACGCCCTCTTCATCCACACCATGCTCATCCGGCCCACCAAGGAGGAAGTGGAAAACTTCGGCGCGCCCGACTTCGTCATCTACAACGCCGGCACTTTCCCGGCAAACCGCCTCACCGCGGGCATGGGCTCCAAAACCAGCGTCGACCTGAGCCTCGAAGACAAGGAACTCGTCATCCTTGGCACTGAGTACGCCGGTGAGATGAAGAAAGGCGTGTTCACCATGATGAATTACCTCGCCCCCAAACGCGGCGTGCTCTCGATGCACTGCTCCGCAACCGCAGACAAGGAAACGGGTCGTTCCTCGCTTTTGTTCGGCCTTAGCGGGACCGGCAAAACCACCCTCTCGGCCGACCCCAAGCGCCTGCTCATCGGTGATGACGAGCATTGCTGGAGTGACGAAGGCATCTTCAACATCGAAGGGGGCTGCTACGCGAAAGCGATCAATCTCACGCCCGAGACCGAACCCGATATTTTCCAGGCGCTCCGCTTCGGCGCAGTGCTCGAAAACGTGGTGCTGGATGAGGACCGTCTGGTGGACTACCGGGACGTCAGCATCACCGAAAACACCCGCGGGGCGTATCCCATCGAATTCATCGACAATGCGAAGATTCCGTGCGTCGCGGGTCACCCGGCGGACATCATCTTCCTGACCTGCGACGCGTTCGGGGTGCTGCCGCCGGTGAGCTCGCTCTCCCCGGCCCAGGCGATGTACCACTTCGTCAGCGGCTACACGGCGAAGGTCGCCGGTACGGAAGTGGGTGTGAAGGAGCCGTCAGCGACCTTCTCGCCCTGTTTTGGCGGGCCATTCCTGGTCTGGCACCCCAACAAGTATGCGGAACTTCTGGCCGCGAAGATGAAAAAACACGGCACGCGCGTTTGGCTGGTGAACACGGGTTGGAGCGGCGGCGCGTACGGCACCGGCAAGCGGCTCAGGCTCGCGCACACTCGCGCGATTATTGACGCCATCCACGGCGGTGACCTCGCACATGCCAAGACCCAACGCGATCCGGTATTCGGCTTGGCGGTAGTGACCGAATGCCCTAACGTCCCGAGCGAGATTCTTATTCCTCGAAATACTTGGTCGGACAAAGCCGCCTACGAGGCAACGGCGAAGAAGCTCGCCGGTTTATTCAGTGAGCACTTCGCCGCCTACGAAGGGGGGGCCGGTGCTGACGTAAAAGCCGCGGGTCCCGTTGCGTAATTTCGCCAACCGTTACAATCCGTGGCGACTTGGGGTAGCAGCAGCTACCGGCAAGCTTGTCACGGAATCTGTCGATGAGAGGAGACCGAGACGTATGGTGGTAGAATTCGCCTGAATCGCTGTCCGGCAAGGTCGTCCGCGCGGAGGGAGCGGCACGGTTCATCGGGAATGACATGACTATCGGGATGAGCGGCTTTACCCGGGCGGGCGGTTCCTCAGTGCATTTCTGGCCGAAATGAAAGGTTTCAAGGTCGGTCGGTGCGTTTTTTGTCGTCGTTGGTGCAACCGTTGCTGCCGCAGGGCCCACCGTAGGGGCGCGTCAAGCGCTTGCTTTCCTCATAGGGGAGGATCTCGAGAATAACGCCCTCGCGTAAGGCCGCCTGCACGCGGCGCCAAGCCTCGGGCGTGAACAGGTCGCCATGGGAGCTTAACAACTCTTCGCGAAGGTCCGGCCGTAAACCAAGAAAGCGCGGGAATTCCTCGGGGAAGATATCGCCCTCGCGCACGGAAACCCAGGGCTCGGGGCGATCTCCTCTTCATAACTGGTAGGCGGCGGTAACTCCCGAAAGTTACAATCCGTTAGCAAGCAGAGTTCGTCGTAGTCGTAGAAAACGACGCGGCCGTGGCGGGTAACACCAAAATTCTTCAAGAACAGGTCGCCCGGGAAGATGTTAGTCGCGGCAAGATCGCGGATGGTTTGGCCGTAATCGCGAACCGCCGCGCGCGCCGCGGCGTCGCTGGTTTCGGAGAGGTAGAGATTTAGCGGTCGCACCCGGCGCTCCATGTAAACGTGCCGGATGATGACGTGGCCATCCTCAATCGGCACGGAGCTCCCCGCGTTGCGCAGCAGTTCTTGGAGCAGGTCCGGCCGGAAGCGGCCTTGTTCGATTCACAAATGTTCATACCCATAGGCCTCCACCAGCCGTCCGGCGCGGTCATGCTCGAAGACGAAGCGGTACTTACGCATGACCTCCATTCTGGACGAGGTTTTCGGGGGATCGAACCGGTCCTTGATGACTTTGAACACGACGTCATAGGCGTGAAGGGTGAACACCAGCATGACCATGCCCCGTACGCCTTGGGCGGTCTCGAAACGGTCCGCGGAGAGGTGCAGGTGGTATAGGAAATCGCGGTCGAATTCGGTCTTGCCGTGCTTGTGGTAACCGGTTGCGGTGTAAAGCTCGCCCAGGCGCTTGCGGGGCATCAGGGTTTTTAGGAAACGCACCAAGTCGTAAGGTCGCTCGACGTCCACGCGGAAGTATGATCGCGTGAAGCTGAAGAGGATGGCGATATCGTCCTTGCCCGTCAGCACGGCGTCGAGGGTGATCCCGGCTTCCCCGTGCCGCAGGACGAGTCCGAAAGGAAGACAGGATTCGTCGTGCGCGGTAAATGCACAGCCGATCAAGTAAGCGCCCTTGCCGCGGAAAAAGCGGCTTTTCACCGCCTCGATCCGCATTGCCGGACCGCCCAGGGCAGCCTCCAGGCGAGCGGCGGCCGCGGCTGTAGCCCCCGGCAGATCGTCGTATTGTTCGGCGGCAAAACCGGCGTCGGTAAGCATCGCCGCCAACAGGGGAGGAAGGGGGGCATCCTGATAGCAGCATCGTAGGGCGCCAAGCGCGACGGTGGGTGGTGTATCGAAGTCAGTATCGACAAACTCGATCTCTTGGTTAACGCCCACGGTGGCGAAAACGCGCCGTGTCAGAGAATTGAAGAAGGTCTCGGCGATCTCCCACGCTTGGCAGTCGGTAATCCGCGAGGAGTACACTGCCTTGCAGGCGGCCCAGAGTGGCCTCTCCTTGAGCCGGCCCCCCCTAAGTTGGCAGACCTCTACCAACCGTTCAAGGAAGCGACCGTAGAGGCCGAGACGTTCCCTCGCGTCCGCGTAGGTGCCGGTCCAGTCGCAGCCAAGGAATCTCTCTTTTGCTCGCCGGGTAATGGCACGGAACTGCACGTGAAAATTGAGGAAGGCGCGGTACGCAGCCTCTGCGCAGAGTGCCGCCAAGCGGATGTCCGTCAGCGTTTTGGCGGTTCGTGGACCGCCGGAAACGGCCTCATCGATCGGCGCGTGGCGAAATTGGTGGGAGAGAGCAGCCTGAGGCAAGTTATCCATCAGCCTTTCATTAAATGATCAATTTCCATCGCGATCAGGCAGACATCATCGGCAAAGGCTTTTGTCGCGGCGAATTGCTCCACTTCGTCGACCAACCGCTTGCAGAGTTCGTCCGCGCAAAGGCCGGCTCGTTGACTCACGGCCCTCTGCAACCGGGGCTGATCGTAATCTTGCGCATCGGCGCCTTCGACCTCGAGCAACCCGTCGGTGAAGAGCAGCAAGGTGTCGCCAGCGCTCAGTTCGCAGGACCAGCTGTGGTATTCTGCATCCTCAAAGATTCCGAGCACCGGGTCGGGCTTCGATTCACCAAACGGGAGCCGCTCAGCGCTGCGCCGCGCCCGGTGCACGCAGAGCGGGGCCGGATGGCCTGCATTGGCGTAATGCAGTTGGCCTCGGGTGCGGCCGGCCAGCAGGTAGCAGTCCGACACAAACATCGTCAGCCGGCTGTGTTTGAGTAGGTGAGCAAGGCCCCGGTTGAGCGCTTGAAGCAACTTGGCCGGTTCAGTCGCGCGGGCGCGCAACTCCTCCACGAGCGCACGCAGGATGGCCGCCACCAGCGCGGCGCACACGCCATGCCCCGTCACGTCGCAAATGAAGATGCCCGCCATGGAGTCAGAGAGCTGAAAGACGTCGAAAAAGTCACCGCCCACCCCGGAGGAGGAACGAAAGAATTGGTGAAAGCGCAGCGCGCTCGCCCATAGGGAAGCCGAACTGGGGAATCGAGGATAGTGCTGCGGCAGCAGCGCGTGCTGCAGTTCGCGCGCCGTCTCCAGGTCCGCTTCCAACTGGGCATTTTTCTCCCGCAGCGCCTCCGCATAAGGCGGCCAATTGCTCCTCGGCAGCCTTGCGCGCGGTGATGTCGCGCGTGGTGGACACCAAACCAATCAGCTCGCCCGCGTCATCGCGCAGGGGCATCTTTGTGACCGACATCCAGACCCGCTTCCCGGCATAGTCAATATAACGCCCTTGCAGATTTTTGATGGAGATGTAGCCCGGCATGGAATCAAGCACCGCGCAGCATTTTATTTTCCAAGGCAAGCTTCTCGGCCCGGCGCTGGTAGTCGGCTAATTGCGATTCTGCGCCTCGATCACCCGGCGCGAGTTTGTGGTGCTCATCGTTCGTACCGCCCGGCGTGGCGCCTTAGCTCTACCACCCTTCCAAATCGGACGGTAGTAACGGCTTGGTGAAGGAAACACCGTTCATCGAATCAACCTCGAAAAAGGAAGGTCACTGGCCGTCATACCGGCCCTCGAACTCCTGCTGAATCCATTCTTCTTTGTCATAGTATACCAACACCGGACAGGGGGCCCGGTGCAGAATGTGAACGGCGTGGTCCAGGTTAAAGAGCCGCCTGAGGCGGCCCGGGTGATGGCCGGCCGTGATGATTAAGTCGGCGTTGAGGTCACGGGCAAGCTGCGCGATTTGGTCGGCCGGCTCGCCCGTCAAGACCCTCCCTTGACAATGCGGGCAGGTTAGCCGGACGCTTTGCGCCAACTCGGCCACCGCCTCCTGCGCGGCTGCCCGCTGCCGTTCGGGCGCGGTGAACACTTCCGGGGTGACGATCAATGGGTTGACCGGTTCCGGCGGGCAGACGTGCGCCAGGGTGAGCGAGGCCCCGAACGCCTGGGCAAATTGCGCCGCGTAACCGACCGTGGCCGCGGAATGCGATGAAAGGTCAACCGCCACGACGATTGCCCTATCGTAACGGCACAGGGCGGCGCGGGTTTGGCTTCTAGGGCATACATGGGTTCATTTTGGAGGCTTGCTCTGGCGAGCAACTTAGGCCGGCCGAGTGTGGGATGCTCACCACGGCTTGCCGAGATTCAACCTTTTGTTGGCGACGCGATCGCGGCGGATCAACCCGCTTAAGAGGACAGGAGTTACGCACCATGAGGGTGCGTGACCGCGCTGGATAAAGTTAGTGATGGCTTGATCCGCGAAGTGACGCTTCATGCGCTTTTTTTTGGAGTCGTACTGGGCGTAGTGTCTTACGGCGAGGTTCTTATCGACCGTTCGAAACGCGCCACTTCCCGTACCACCTCCGATTCTGGCGCCTTTGATTTAACCGTGATTTGGACCGTAAATTTCATGCCCGCTCCTGCTCTCGGCATTTTACCGTGGGAGAGCTGGCTCGGTGGCGTGCATCGGAGAATCCGGTGCTTGGCCGAGTTCGCTCAGCCGGTGACGTGAGCGTTGGTGGCCGATTGAGGGATGTCGCGCCTGGAGAGCCGTAGGCCCCTTTTGTCCATAACGAGGGTACCGTCCTCAGCCTCCGGTTTTTCCTGGTCTCCTTTCCAGCCACCCCAAGGTTGTTAACAGTCCCCGTTAAGGGGTAGAACGTCTGCGAGCCGGTTTTTTGCCGAAGCCTGTTACGTCGCAACGAGTAAATTTACTAAAAGTATGAATAATATGGATTCCATCGGGTGAGTTCTTTCGGAATTGCACTCCGGAGGAACTTTCCCTACTGATACGAGGGTCGTTCTGAAGGGCCAATCCCCCATGAACTCTCTCCAGTTCCTCAGCAGTATACCCATCCGGCACTTTACTCTGCCGTTCATAATTGCCGCCTCCGCCATTACAACCCTGCACTCCGAGGAAAACTTCCGGCCGAACTCGCTGTGGCCCGATGGCGTGAGGTTAACCCACCCCGAACATTTCGTCACCGCTTCTGTGGTCGACGTGGTGCGCGACGACACCCTCAAACTGCGGGCCGGGCCCGGCACGCGCTTTGCCGTCCTGGTGGGTATCCCGGCCAGCGCAACTGACCTTACCGCGTTCGATCAGGACCAGGTCTGGGATGGTGATGCGTGGTGGTGTCCGGTCGACTGGGAGGGGTACCGAGGTTATGCGGCAAGGGCCCACTTGTCTCAAGAACCGGCTGAGGGCCCCATTCCGGGACAAGACCTGCGTGCCGGTGGCAATCCGCAGGTTCAACAACCGCCAGACGTTCGCCCCTCCCACCCTGAAGGACAGGATGAGACGCAAAGTGCCCAATGGCCCGATGGCACGAAGCTAACCCACCCCGAACATTTCGTTGCCGCTTCTGTGGTCAACGTGGCGCGCGGCGACACCCTCAAACTGCGGGCCGGGCCCGGCACGCGCTTTGTCGCCCTGACGGACATCCCGGCCAGCGCAACTGACCTTACCGCGTTCGATCAGGACCAGGTCTGGGACGGTGACGCGTGGTGGAGTCCGGTCGACTGGGAGGGTTACCGAGGTTATGTGGCAAGCACCCACCTGTCTCAAGAACCGGCTGAGGGCTACCCTCCGGGACAAGACCCGCGCGCTGCCGGCAATCCGCAGGTTGAACAACCGGCAGACATTCGCCCCTCCGACCGCTCCCTCCCGGATCGTGTCACCCTCGGCGCTGCGGGAGGAAATCGTCAAGGTGACCGGCACGACCCTTACCGGTGGAAGGTGAGCATCGTGACGACGATCTTTTGGATCGGCGAACGCCCCTCACGGAATAACCCGGTCACCAACTGCAGGAGCGCTTGGGACAAGTATTGGGTCTACAACTACGGCGGTTACGATAGCCCCGACCCCGCCGTTCGCCGCCATTTCATCCCGGTTCACTTTGTGCCGCGCGAAAACCCCTTCTACGTCGCGCTGCCTTATAACGACGTGGTCGGGCATCACACCAAGCGGGAGGCCGCATGGGTGGTCCCCTGGTTCCGCGAGACGTTTGTGCGGGATGGCCAATCGGTCTTGAAAGACCGCTGGATTGCCATCCGGCACGGGAACCGGGTTTGTTACGCGCAATGGGAGGATTGCGGGCCGTTCCGGACCGACCACTGGCAGTACGTGTTCGGTCAGGAGCGGCCGCGGCCCAACCTGAACCAAGGGGCGGGCCTGGACGTCTCACCGGCGGTGCGCGATTACCTCGGGCTGGCCCCCACCCGGGACATCTGCGACTGGAAGTTTGTCGAGTTTGCTGGCGTGCCCTCGGGTCCCTGGCTGCGCTACGGGCAGAACGGCCGGTTTGCGCTCTCGCGAAGGTAAAGTGGCGGTCGAGAGCGGGAGATTCCGGGGGGTCAGGCCACTTTCTTGGCCTGCTCTTGAGGGCGGAAAGCAGGCTACCAGCGCCGGAAAGTGTTCTCCCACTCCTCATCAGGTACCCGGGTTAGTATCTGCAGCAGCAGGTGTGCTCCGCGCTCGCCGCACCTCGCGATCTTGTGCCAACGCCCATAGTTGACGGTTGAGGACCGGCCGGGCTGGACGCCCGGTAGGCTTCCACCCGATTGACGGCTTCACGCAGTTCGTCGAGATTGCCTCCGCTGCAAAAGAGGGAGAGCATTGGCCAAAAGCGGTGAGGCAGGTTCGCCTTTTCCGAGGTTAGCTGAGGACGAAGGCTAGATGGCAGACGTGATCAATAATATTCAGCGACGGCCGCCAACTTCATCGACGTGCCGCAATAGGTGGGCCGGACCTTCGTAGACCCGTGCGGCGCCAGCGCGCTCGAGTTCCTCCTGCCCGTACCCGCCGGACAACAGCCCGACGCCGAGGGCCAGCGCGCGCCGGGCCGCGAGCATATCCCAGATGGAGTCGCCAACGACGACGGAGTGCTGGATGTCGACGCCCAGACGATCTGCCGCTTCCAGGAACAGGTCGGGATCGGGCTTGCCGTGCTTAACCTGGTCGCGAGTCACGACGGGTACGACGGCAGGATCGACGCCGAGCGCGTCCAAATTCAGCCTGGCGGTCTCCATTCGGCCACTGGTGGCAATCGCCCATGGGATTCCACTCGCGGTCAGGTAATTGAGGAGTTCGCGCGCGCCGGGCAGGGGCCTCACCTCGTGGCGATGGCGCGTGTAAGCCTCGGCGTGCAGCCGGCGGAGCCGGTCCACGCGCTCCGGACTGATTTCAAGACCGGTTTCTCTCAGCAGCATGTTGGTGAACAATCCACCGCTCATGCCGATTCTGCGGTGGATGCGCCAGACCGATAAATGGATTTCCTCGCGATCCAGGGCCTCCCTCCAGGCGAGCACGTGCAGGTAAACGCTGTCTACCAGCGTGCCATCGAGGTCAAAGAGGAAAACCATCTGAATGCGAGGCATGGCGGGTATCAGGCGCGTTTCGGTTTGATATCATGGACACGGCTACCGCCGTGAGCAAGCTTTCTCAGATCAGGCGCCGCATGTAGGGATTCGTTTTCTGTCGTAGGGCAGAAGCGTTCTCATAGGTTCCTTTTCCGGCCCAAGCGAACTGGCTTGGGCTTTTTGATGGCAGGCATCATCTCATGCGTTTTACGGTCGTTGGACTACGACCCAAACGGGTGGTTTTTTTCGATTCGATCGAATGAGTTTGGACGGTTCAATGTGCGCACCGACAAGCGCTCGTCGGGAGTATAGAGCTAACTCATGGCCCGTGATAGGCTTCTAGCACTCTCGCTCCGGTATCTCCTTACTTGCGGCTGGGCGGAGTGGTTGATGTTGTTAAAGAAGGTTATAAATCATGGATAAACAAGAACTTGCTACCATCGCCAACGCCCTGGTTGCCCCCGGCAAAGGCCTCCTGGCGATCGACGAGAGCAACCGCACCTGTAACAAGCGTTTTGAAGAAGTTGGGATCGCCCCGACCGAGGAAAATCGCCGTGCCTACCGGGAGCTGATCCTGACAACCCCCGGTTTGGGGAGCTTTATCAGCGGCGCCATTTTATACGACGAAACGATCCGTCAAAGCACCAAGGACGGAACTTCATTTATCGAGGTGATGACCAACGCAGGCATCATCCCAGGAATCAAAGTCGATACCGGGGCCAAGGATCTGGCGGGCCATCCGGGGGAAAAGGTCACCGAAGGGCTGGATGGGTTGCGGGAACGGCTCGTCGGGTATTACAAACTGGGAGCGCGTTTCGCCAAATGGCGGGCCGTGATCAGGATCGGTGAAGGCATGCCGAGCGAAGGTTGCATCGCGGCGAATGCCCACGCCCTGGCTCGTTACGCGGCTTTGTGCCAGGAGGGCGGCCTGGTTCCGATCGTTGAGCCCGAGGTGCTGATGGACGGTGACCATAGCCTCGAGCGTTGCGCTGAAACGACCGAAAAAGTCCTGCGCACCGTCTTTAACCAGCTTTACGCTCAGCGGGTGGGTTTCGAGCTCATGATTCTGAAGCCCGGCATGGTGATGCCCGGCAAAGAATGCCCCACGCGAGCCGGCGTTGAAGAAGTCGCCGGGGCCACGGTGAGTTGCCTGCTGAGGGCGGTTCCGGCCGCCGTGTGCGGCATCGCGTTCTTGTCGGGTGGACAGGGCTGCGCATTGGCATCCGCACACTTAAACGCGATGCATTCCCTGAAAAGCAAGTTTGGCTCCCGGATTGCCTGGCCATTGACCTTCTCCTACGCTCGCGCGATCCAGCAACCGGCCCTGCACCTTTGGCAGGGAATGAATTCGAAGGTAAAGGTCGCGCAGGCGGCCTTACTTTATCGAGCGAAGTGCAACAGTGCGGCGCGGCAGGGCAAGTACAGTGACAAGATGGAACAGACCGGGCCGGCGCCGGTTGGGCCTGAGAACCCCCACTCGCACCTGAGCAGCCAAGACTAGGGAACGGCCATGCATCCATCCACACCTGCATCAGCAGATTCCGAAGGCCGGAATCGAGCCGTCACAGACGGTTGCACCGGCCCCACGGTAGAAGCCCTCAAACGCGGCTTCACGCATAACCTGTTCTTTGCGCAAGGCAAGTTTCGCGCGATCGCCACGAAGAACGATCTCTACATGGCACTGGCCTATACCGTACGCGATCACCAGTTGCATCGCTGGATCAACACGATTGAAACGTGCCTTAAACGAAAGGAACCCAAGGTCGTCTGTTATTTGTCGGCGGAGTTCCTGCTGGGACCCCGCCTGGGTAACGGCCTGGTCAACCTGGGCATCTCTGATGAAGCGCGCCAGGCCGTAGCGGCACTGGGGCTGGACCTGGACGAATTGATCGAGCAAGAGCCCGAGCCCGGCCTGGGCAACGGGGGCTTGGGCCGGCTGGCCGCCTGCTACCTGGACTCCCTGTCCACGCTGGAGATCCCCGCCGTCGGCTACGGCATCCGCTACGAATTCGGCATCTTTACCCAGGAGATGCGGGACGGCTGGCAGGTGGAACTCGCAGATAAATGGCTGCGCCTGGGCGATCCTTGGGAACTCCCGCGCCCGGAGTCTACCGTCGAGGTGAATTTCGGCGGCCATACGGAAGCTTACACGGACGGTCAAGGGCGGTACCGGGTGCGCTGGGTTCCTGGCCAGGTGGTCAAGGGCATCCCGTACGACCTGGCCATCCTCGGATACCGGGTCAACACCGCCAACACCCTGCGCCTGTGGAAAGCCGAGGCGCCTGAATCCTTCGATTTTCAGGAGTTTAACGTCGGGGATTACTACGGCGCGGTCCACGACAAGGTCGTGTCGGAGAACATCACCAAGGTCCTCTACCCGAACGATGAGCCCGCTCAAGGCAAGCAATTGCGTTTAGAGCAACAATATTTCTTCGTCTCCTGTGCCCTGCAGGACATGATCCGCATGTACCTGCAGGCGGGAGGGAGCCTGGCCCATTTCCACGAAGCCTTTGCCGTGCAACTGAACGATACCCACCCCTCCATCGGGGTGGCCGAGTTGATGCGGTTGCTGGTGGACGAGCATCAAGTGGGCTGGGAGACGGCCTGGGACATCACCCGTAAAACCTTCGCTTACACCAACCACACGCTGCTGCCGGAAGCCCTGGAAAAGTGGCCCATCAAACTGTTTGGCAGCCTGTTGCCCCGGCACCTGGAGATCATTTACGAGATCAACCGCCGTTTCCTGGAAGAGGTGCGCCTGAAGTACCCCAATGACCCGGCGCGGATCGCCCGAATGTCCCTGATCGACGAGGGCGGCGAGCGCTACGTCCGGATGGCCTACCT
>JAFBAP010000051.1 GCA_019247695.1 Verrucomicrobiota bacterium
CTGAGGTTAGCCAGGGACTTCAGTCCCTGGAAGGGGCATTTAAGAGCGATCGCGTCCTGTAGGGACGCCTGAAACGCTGGCCCCGCCGGGTTGGATTTGCTGAAGGGGCGGCAGAAGCCGGGAGCAACGCCCTCTGCCGCCCCTTCACAGGACCGGCGCGGCCGGGCTCTTCAAGGACTCTGATTCGAGTTGACGATTGCTCACGAGCATTTCCTGCAGGGCGCGAGCGTACCGGGCGGCCTCCTTTGCCGATCGCCAGAAATCAGCCTGCCGCGCGGTCGAGCGCTGTTTCCACTCTCCCGATTGCAGCTGGCGCTGCAGGCAGAGTTGGGTCCTGCCAAGTTCCTGCCGCATCCGGCCAAGTGCATCCATCGCCTGAGTTTCGAACAGGCACCGGGCGAATAATGAGGCCCTGCGACTCTCAACCGATGGCGCCAGCAACATAAACCGGTCGAAGATCACCATCGCGCGGTTCAGATGGCGCTCCGGGTCACGGTCTTTCTCAGTCACGCTGTCCAACGCTTGATCGGTAATCGCAAATGCACGCAGCAGGCGTTGCCGCCGGTCCGCCCCCATCCAGGACCTGAGTTTTGCGGCCGTTTCGAAATCGTCATCGTCACCGCCATCGGCGTCGCCGCCATCCTCATCATGCGCGCGGCTGTCGTTATTGTTGTTCGCCGCCTGCGCGGGTACCGGGTCTGGCGGCCGCCCGGCCGGTTCCGCGCTGCCGAACTCAGACTCGCTGATTTCGTTATTGAGAAAAAACAGGTAAGCGGCAAAGGCACGGTAATTACCGGGATCCAGGTCGAACGCCGTGCGCAACCTTCGCTCGGTGGTTCGCAAGACCTCGCGGACCTCGAAAGGCCGGATCGGGTACAGCGCGACGGGCCGGTACGCCAGCCGGCCGCCAAACCCGAGGGAGTTCATCCCTGCATCCAGCCACCTCGACAAAGGGTTGTACGCCCGATTGGGACGGCCAAAAACCAATCCGTGATGCCACGATACATCCGCCTTGCTCACCCCGGCCCGCGAAAGGGCCCGGCCGAATCCGCTACCGTCCAGCGCCATCCAATTCCAGGCCTCGGCCCGTTCCGGTGCCCAGGCCTGCCGGCGGACGTGAAGTTGGGCAAAGGCCGCCACGGCTACCGCCACGCTCGCGATCACGACGGTCTTCATCATCTGTCTAACGGCTGGTACGGTAACGCCAGAGCCGGACGCTCAGGGCCGCAACGATGACCGACACGGCCGCAAGGTAGAGGCTGACATAGAAGAACGGCCTCGCCGGCAAGGCCCCCCAGCCAAACGTCAAACGGTTCATGAAATCGGCGAAATGCAGGTGCGGGCCCACGGTCCAGAAAAGGTCCGCGATCACGCTGAGCCGGGCGTCGTCGCCGCCCCGGATCTGGTCGATCGCGCCCATCCCGTACAACCCGTAGAGGTTGAAAAGCAAGCCGCAGGTGAATGAAGGCGCCGTGTCCAGCCGGTTAGCCAGTCCGATCACCAGCGCCGAAGCCGGCGCCTGACCAAGGATCGCCACGATCACCGCTTGCAGGTTCACCACCGCCCATTCCGGCACGCTGACTTCAGGATTCCGGCCGAACCCGACGGCCAGCACGGCCGCCGTCCCGAAGAACAAGACGTTAAGCAACAAAGGAATCGCGTAGAGGGCGAGGTAGTACTTGTGGTCCGAAAGCCCGGAACTGCGCCAAAACTCCCGCAACCCTTTATTGCGCTGGAACGCCCCCAGCTTGGCACTCACAAAGCCGGTGTAGAGAATGGAACAAAACCAGGCCGTCGCCCAGACCAGCTGGGTCCGGCTGCTGAAAGTCAAGTCCGGATCCTCGTTGCTCGGCGTCAGCAATGGCGCACCAATCAAGGCGAGAACCAGCAGAAGCAGTGGAAGCAGCCAGTCGTTCTCCCGGTAGATCTGGCGGAGGTGAAGTTGGAAAACGCTTTTCATGAGCATGCGAGGGGGGTGGCCGGGTCCGCCGTCAGCATCTCCCGCAGCTCGCTCCAGGAGGTGTGGACGGGCACCGGGCGGATTTCTCCTTGAGCCACCACGATCATCTGGTGCGGGACAAAGGGAATTTCAGCCGGATGAATGCTGATCAGCAGGTGCCACGGGGCTTCCCTGCGGCGGTCCGACCAGTCCCGGATGAGCTGCTCCCGTGCGACAAAATCCAGACCCGAAAACGGTTCGTCCAAACCGACGATCGGCATTCGCCGGCTCAACGCCGTAAGCTGGGCGAACACCAGCCGTGCCTTGTGCCGGTTTCCTTTGGAGAGTTTGCCGTAGGCCCGGTCCTCGACTTGCAGCGTGCACAGCCAGCGGTTCGCCTGCGCACGTTCCGAGCGGGTGCGCGCCAGGCAGGCGGTGATTTCGCGCGGCGAGAGGTTAGGGGGGAAGTCAACCTCTTCCGAAAGGTAAAGCGCTCTGGTCGCGGGCAGTTTGCCTTCCACCGGCGGAATCAGGCCGCTGATGGTTTTCATCAGCGTCGTCTTGCCTGCCCCATTCAGACCAAGGAGCAGGGTGATTTCAGCGGGGTTAAAGGCAAACTCGCCCTTTACCGTAGCCACCACGCGCTTTCGATAGCCGATTTGCAATCCATTCGGAACAAGGAGGCTCATAAAACCGGGGACAGTCGGGGTTCTGAATCGTTTATGTGCTCGTTACGGCTTTTGGGGAGCCCGGTTTAAGGAAATGTCGGGCCGGAACGGCTGAACCGGTCACGCCAGCCGCCGTGGCGCCTGGGGAACCTCGGAAGAAGCAAGGACCAATTTTCGGGCGAAAGTTCTTGCAATTATAATAATTATCACATATGCCGTAATGGATCGTTTATGTTTGTTGTTCGCCACGTTTTGCCCATTGTCGTCGCTGCGTTGTCCCTCGCCGGCATCGTTCCCGGCGCCGGACAAGCCGCGTTTCCCGCTTTTCCCGAGGTACCCAAGCCAGCCGTCATGCCCGGACCGAACCACTCGGCCGCGGCCGGTCCGGCAATGCAGGCTGCTCCCTCAACCACGACCTTACAGACCAAAACCGCGCCCCGCACGCCTGTTGCGTCCAGCCTGGGGCCGTCTTCTTCTT
>JAFBAP010000052.1 GCA_019247695.1 Verrucomicrobiota bacterium
CAGCCGGCGCCAGAGGCGGGGCCGGCGGCGGGGGTGGGTGAGGGCTTCGACCTGGCGGGCTTCGGCCAGGGTGGGCAGGGCCTGCGGCGGCTCCTGCCCGGGCAGGGTCGCCACGGGGGGACGCGCCGGGTCGGCAGGCGATGGATCAAGGGGAGAAGCCATACGCAACAACCGTTCGCGGGGGAGCGGGCTTTGGTCGTGTAGCCCTGGCCGCGAGTTGGTTGAGCGGGTCTTCGCTCCCCAGCGCAAAAGTCAAGGGGCGCTACTTGCGAGCGAACCGGTCCGCGCTCTGCCGGCGCGCGATAACGAACGGGTTGTTATCACCGTAAAACGCCCAGGGGCCGGATGGCACGTCGCGGAACTCAACAAACTTCCAGTCGCACACATCGATGTCGCGCAGGCCGAGATAATCACGAACAGAAGGCGAGACATCCAACCCGGCGCCGCGATTCAGGTTCGGGCGCGGCCGTTCGTCACCGAAAACGTATTGCCAGTGATCGGTCCGAAACGGCCCGCAGTCTTCCCACTGCGCGTAACAGGCCCGGTCTCCGTGCCGGATGGCAATCCAATGACCTTTAAGCGTGGTCTGGCCGTCGTGCACAAATGTTTCTCTGAACCAGGGAATCACCGCGGCCGCCTCCAGTTTGGTGTGGCCGCCCTCGACGTCGTTGTAGGGCAGCGCAACGTAAAACGGATTCTGGCGAGGCACAAAATTAACCGGCCTGAAATCGCGCCGCGCAGCCGGTTCCGGGTCATCGTAACCGCCGTATCGGAGGGCCCACTCCGGGTCCCAGGAACTCTTGCTGTTCGGGACCGGATTGTTGACGGCAGCCCGTTCCCCGATCCAGAAAATCGTGGTTACGATGTTAAATTTCCACGGGCCCCGGTCAGCTTTGCCGCCGAGGGATGGGCCGGTGGGGTAGTGCAGGCTCGAACCGGTGAACAGCCTCCTGGTCGGGGAAACGCCGGCTGCCGGTTCGAACTTGAGAAGCATATTTTCCCGCAGCTTCCCCGTGTATTTGGCATCCACCATCGTGCTTTGAAGCCGGCCTTGGCCGAACGTCGCACCCGTGCTACTCACTACTGTCAAAATCGAGACAAAAATGATCCGCCACATAAACTACCTCCTGCCTTTGGCGAACAGAAATCCGCTCCTCTGCGGCGATCCATGCGCTTCGAAGGGCTAAAAGGGCCGATTCCTCACCATTACGGCCGGAAAAGCGGTGCCTTTAGCAAAAACTTTGGCCGGGATTGCCGGCGCGGCCCCGGGACCGGGACATGCACGCGGCATGGATGGTTTTTTCATCCTTTCTTGAACGAGAATGGATGAACCCCGCTCTAAACAGGGATGACCGCTGCGCCAGGCAAAATCCCAGTGCTCTTAACGGCTGTTCAGGCTGACCTTGTCGGGGAAGCTCTGATGGAACAGATTTCTCAGCTGGTTAGCCAACTGTCGACGGCTCCCAGACGGGGGACATCGCCCGAAGAGGTCTCATTACTCACGGCGTACCTGGAACTCGCAAGGATCATCATGGACCGAAGTGGAGTCCAGAACAACGGCGATGCTGCGAGCCTCTCCACGACTCGCCTTGTGCGCAGACGTACCGATGCGTCGTCCAGCTACCTGCAAAATCCTGCGCTGAGGTTGCGCCAGCCGTAAGTAAGGTAAGGGGCCGGCCGCGTCGATGCCGCAAGGCTGCGCTTGGCATGCCCGGTGAACACCGGCGATCAAACCCGGTCGTATGGTTTCCCGCACCGAACGGATTGACGGCTTTTACCGGAAGGTAAGCCGAACGGAAAAAGAGTTTTATGAACTCTTCCGTAAAACCGAAGAGGCTGACGTCTTGACGCAGATGCGGGCCTGCTTTGCCGAGGCCAGGCAGGCGCCGGATGGCATCCGCTTTAATCACCAGGAACTCTGTTCCCGTCTGGAAACGGCGGTTGAGGCCTGGATTGCCGATACCTGCGAGGCCAGGCGCTTGAACCGGGATTGGATCACCCGGGCCGAAGAGGCCATCTTGCACCGGGTCAGGACGCTGATGGCCCAGGCGCTTCGGGAAGCTCTGACGGGCGCGCCGTGAACGGCCGGTCGGATCCTCGGGAAACCGAAAGCACCCGGTTGGTTAAACCCGAACCGGAATGAAACTTACTGTCCCTTCACCATGAACGAAGCCAAGCTACCTACTCCACACGCCTCCAAGGTCCCCTTGTCGGCTGATGAACTCCAATTCCTGTGCAACTTGCTGCAGGAAGAGAAATATCTAACTGATCACCGGCCCGGTTCTTCAGAGGTGACCGGTTCGCGTCTTTCACCCGCCGACCGATCGGTGGTCAGGGATGCCCTTTTCAACAAGCTCAGTTCGTACCTTAGTAACATGAGATAGGAAGGATCTCGCTTGCGGTGGAACATAGCTCGGGGTTTACCCATTGCCATTTAGTCAAGGGCCGGCGGATGGGGGCGCTTTCGTCCCGGATGCTTGATCGTAGCCAGGGACGTTAGTGCCTGTCAGGGCGTTCCCCAAGGATTGAGGTGTCCTGCCAGCTTTACATCTACCAGACCGTATAACCGGTCTAGGCCCGTTGGGCCTAAGGCACCATGTGACCTCGATGGTCACCGAAAGGGTATGATTGAGAGTTAATCGATACGATCACGGTCATTTTTCCTCGGAATTTTCGATGATCACATTCATTAAACTTCAATAAGGCGTCACGCCTGTACGCCCCCTCTAACAAACGCCGCCCCGCCGGGTTGGATTTGCTGACGGGGCGGCAGGAACCGGCCGGTCACTCCGCCTCTGAAATCTTTTTTCGGTCCAGGCTCAGAATGATGAACGGCGCCAGGATGACGGCTGCCGCGACGAAGAGCAGGCCACTGGCCGGGTTGCCCGTACGTTGCGCAATCCACCCCACCACGATCGGTGCGAAAAAACCGCCGACGTTTCCGGTGGCGTTCACCAGCGCGAGCCCTCCCGCGGCGGCGGGCCCTTTGAGGAACGCCGCCGGGATCGTGAAGAATACGGGCACCGCGGAGAGCACGCCGGCTGCACTCAGGACAATGCCGGCGAACGCAATCGCATGGACGGGGGCAACCGCAGAGGCTAGCCCGATCGCGAGCGCTAAGGACGCAATAGTAAAGTGCCAGCGCCGTTCACGGGTCCGGTCCGAATGGCGGGCCCAGAAGTACATCACGAAGGCGCCGATCAGGTACGGGATGGCGGAGATAAATCCCACGGCCGTGTTGGAAAACCCGAATCTCTGAATGATGATGGGCATCCAGAATCCGAAGCCATATAAGCCCATCACGATGAAGATGTACGCAAAGCTCAACAGCCAGACCGAACGGTCCCGCAAAGCGGCACCGAAGTGCGCGTGGCCATGGCCCGCGCTTCGGTCCTGATCACGGTTCAGCAGGGTGACAAGTGACGTGCGCTCTTCTTCGTCGAGCCAGTTCGCTTCCTGCGGGCTGTTGGTCAGGAAACGCAGGGCGATAAACGACGCGACGATCGCGGGAAATCCCTCGGAAAGAAACAGCCATTGCCAGCCCCGGAGTCCGGCCCACCCGTTCAGGTGATCCAGAATCAGCCCCGATAACGGTCCCGCAATGATGGTTGCTAACGGAACGCCCAGATAGTAAATCGATACGACGTTGGCCCGCTCCTTCGACGGAAACCAACTCATCATGTAATAGACGATACCGGGAGCGAAGCCCGCTTCCGCGGCGCCGAGCAGGAATCGGAAGACAAGGAAGGTGACGGGTCCCCTGCTGGCGGCCATCAGCATCGAAGCGAGTCCCCATGAAAACATGATCCGGGCAATCCATCTCCGGGCGCCGACGCGTACCAGCGCCCAATTACTGGGCACTTCGAACAAGACGTAACCAATGAAAAAGATACCGGCGCCCCACCCGTAAGTGACCGGGGTGAGTCCGAGGTCCTTATTCATCGTCAACGCTGCGAAGCTGACGTTGACGCGGTCTACGAACGCAATGAAGTAGAGAAGCAGAATCAGGGGCATCAGCCGCCACTTGGCCTTGCTGATGGCCCGTTCGCTGATCACATCGAGCCCTGCGCCGGGCACGGAGCGTGATAACATGCTCATGAGGGTTCTGGTGCAGATCCGAAACGTCTAACGCCCTTTGATCGACCCGACGCGTCCCTGCACGGTTTTCAGTTCATGCCCGTATGTACATACCGCCGTTCACGTCGATCGTCGCCCCGGTCACAAACGACGAAAGGTCCGAAGCCAGAAACAGGAAGACGTTGGCGATTTCCGCCGGCGTGCCGATCCGGCCCAGCGGGATACCGGCGACGATCCGGTCCATAACTTCCTGAGTCATCTTGTCCCCGCGGATGTCCGTCGCCACCATCCCGGGCGTAACTGCATTGACTCGAATACCCTTCGGCCCGAGCTCTTTTGCCATGTCTTTAGCCAGGCCGAGCATGCCCGCCTTCGCGGCGGAGTAATGCGGGCCGCCGAACACGCCGCCCCCAGCCTGGCCGGACACGGAGGAAGTACAGGCGATCGAACCGCGGCCGCGGCTGATCATGTGCGGGATAAACGCCTGGGAAAGGTTAAGCATGCCGCGCAGGTTGACGTCGAGAACCGCGTCGTAGTTCTCGGGCTTGATATCCAGAATCCGAATCGGCTGCGTGATCCCGGCGTTGTTGATGAGGATATCGACGGCACCGAAGTCCTTGATGATTTGTTCCGCCACCTGCTGGCAAGCCTCCCGCCGGGTCACGTCGCAAACGTACCCCCGGTGCTGCTCGCCCAGCGCGGCGGCCTTCTTTTGCGGATCATTTCGTTCAAGGTCCAGCAATGCAACGGTCGCGCCGTGTTCAGCGAACACGCGCGCGGTGGCGTAGCCGATGCCGTTTTCGGTGGCCGCGCCGGAAATGACGGCGAATTTATCTTTAAGTAGCGTCATACGATGGAGTCAGGTTAGTTGTTGTTAGTTGTTAGTTGTTAGCTGTTATCGGTTTTGTCCAGGTAGTTTCTGGCCGGCGCTTTTTCCGGGAGCGTTGAGGGTCAGGTTTCAGCCGAGCTGATCACGAACAAAGGCGAGGCAACGGCGAAGGGTGGTTTCTATGTCCGCGAGGTCAACCCGGGAGTTCCGGCGCACCGGCTGCGCTGCGGGATCTCGATGCAACCGGAGCGGAACCTCGATGGCCAGGTTGAGGTCCTCGCGGGATCGCACGGCTTGCAGGATCGCGGCGCACCCGACTTCGCCTTCGCCGAGGGGCACGAAGAAATAACCCTCGGGCCGGGTCTGGACATCCTTGATGTGGACGTGCGCGCAGGCAGGCATCGCGGCCAGCGCGTCCTGCGCCGGATCAACCTGGCCGGGCCGGTGGGAAACCGTGTTTCCGGCGTCATAATTCAGCCGGACCTGCGGTGACCCGATTCGGGCCACCAGGTCCAGGCCGTCCCGGGCCACGTTAATCAGGTTATCTTCGCCGTTCCCCGGATTTTCCAGGGCGATGATCATGTCGAGCCGTTCGGCATGCGCGGTGAGCGTTTCTATGTTCCGGAAGAAGGACTCCGCGTAATCCCGGATCGCAGCGTTGGTGTTGATCACCTTTGCTCCCAATGCCCCCGCGAAATCCATCCGGCGCGCAAAGATCCGGTCTGCGCCGGGCCGGCCGAGGTCAATGTGTGAAGAAAAGGCAAAACACGCGAGGCCGCTCTGTTTCAGCCAGGCCGCGTATTGTTTCGTGTTGTCTGCGTTGAACGCCTCCTCGTCGAAGGGCTCCGTATATCCGACGATAAACGCCGGTTCCACGTGCGTCGCCCCGCAGGCAGCAATGCTGTCGAGGGCCGCGGGAAATTCGTACCCGTCGTAGGGTGCGGTTGAAATGGATAAGATCCGACTCATCGCGCTGAAGCTCACTTCATTGGGTTGGAACAGGTTGCGGTTGATCCGCCGCAGCCGGTTTCGTCTTCACCGGGTCCTAACCGGCAGCGGTTCTCGCCTGGCCGCCAACGGCCGGCGGCGGCGAGGCCGTGGTCCGGGAAGGCGCACGCCGGTTGGCCCACCAGCGGGCAAACAGTTCGTTGCCGACTACCGCCGCTACCAGCACGGCCCCGATCAGGATGGCCTGCACTTCAGGCGGAATGTAGGCCTGGGTCAGCCCGTTCCGCGTGACACCGATAATGGCCAGGCCAAGCAGCGTCCCGATCACGCCGCCGCGGCCCCCGGCCACGGATCCGCCGCCGAGCACCACGATGGTAATCGCGTCCAGCTCGTAACCTTCACCCGCATTGGCTTTGGCGCTGGAGACGCGCGAAATGAAGATGACCGCCGCCGCCGCGCTCAGCAGGCCGGAGACCGCATAGGCCGCCAGCTTGACCCGGTCCGCGCGCAACCCGGCGAACCGGGCGGCGGTTTCGTTAACGCCGAGGGCATAAAGAGTCCGGCCGAAGGTCGTCCGCGCCAGGACCAGCCAGACGACCGCAGCCACGATCAAAAAAAGCGGTAACTGAACGGGCAACGGCCCCAGGTAACCCTGACCTAACACGCTCAGCGAATCAGGAATCGGGAAGGCGCGCGCGGCGGAGATCCCGTAGGCGACACCCCGGTAGATTGCCAGGGTAGCCAGGGTGATGATAATCGGCGGCAACCCGACGCGGGTGATGACAACCCCATTGAGCGCGCCGAGAAGGGTGCCGAGGCACAACCCGAGCAACGCGGCGGGCCAGGCGCCGATGCCCGCCTGGATGAGCAGGCCCACGACGACGGCGGTCAGTGCGATGACCGCACCGACGGACAGATCGATCCCGCCGGTGATCATCACCAGCGTCATCCCGAGCGCGACCAAGCCGATCTCGGTCATGAAACGGGTTGCGTTCAACAGGTTATCGGCGGTGAGAAAAGTGTCCGACAACGTGGACATCACCGCAACGGCGATGACCAGCACGACGGCAAGCAGGGCGTTGGTAGCCCAGGCGGGCGGCAGATTGGAAGAACGGGCGGCCATGGGGAGGACGGAAGAATGGTTCCGGGCGTTGGTTGGTTGGTTCGTTCGTTAATTAGTTTGTTTGTTAGTCGAGGTTCGTTCGTTGGTAGAAGCCAGGTTAAGCCGGGTCAGATCGGCGACGCGGCAGGCCGGCGGACGCGGTCGAGAATCACGGCCGCCAGGATGAAGAGCCCCTGGAAACACGGTTCCCACAGCGAGTTGATGCCAAGGAAGATGAGCGCGCTTGCCAGGGCGGAGATAACGAGGGTACCGAGCAGCGTCCCGAAGACCGTTCCGGAACCGCCGAAAATGTTGGCGCCGCCCACGAGTACGGCGGTGATCGCGGCGAATTCGAACCCGACCCCGGCGTTTGATTGGATCACGGTGAAGCGGCTGGCAAAAACCACTGCCGCCAGCCCGACCAGGGCGCCGTTCAAGACGAAGGCCAGGACCTGCACCCGGGCTACCGGGATACCGGCCAGACGAGCCGCACCCGGGTTGGAACCGACGGCGAACAACGCGCGTCCTCCGGGGATTCTGCTCAAGAGGAACGCAGCCAACAGGTAAACCACGACCAGCGTGATAACCGGAATCGGCATCCCGAGCAGTTTGCCTTGGCCGAACGCCGTGAATTGCGGGGGCAGGCCGTAGATCCAGGAACCGCCGGTGGCTTTGATCAACAAACCCCGGTAAATGCTGGCGGTGCCGAGGGTCACGACGATGGAATGAATCCGCAAGCCGGCGACGATAAGGCCGTTAACCCCGCCGAGGACCGTACCGGCCAGAACGGCGGCCAGCAGCACCACCGGGGTGGGAATTCCCTGTTTTGCCAGGAGCCCGGCCAGGGTGGAACAGATTGCCAGGATGGCGCCCACCGACACGTCAATCTGGCCGATGAGAATAACGAGAAACATCCCAAGCGCAGCGATACCCAGGTGCGAGGCGTTGACGCAGATGTCCCGCAGGTTTCCGGGGGAAGCGAAGACGGGGTTGCGCAACGCCAGGCCCGCGGTGAGGAGCACCAGGAACACGGCAAGTGAGAGTTGCCGGCGATAATCAACGTACATGGCTGGAATCCGAAGTGGTTAGACCGCTGGCGGCATGCATCACGGTCTCGGCGGTCACGCCGCCGGGGAACTCGGCCGCAAGACGGCCGCGGTGCATGACCAGGATCCGGTCCGCCATGCCCAGCACCTCAGGCAGGTCGGAAGAAATGCAGAGGACGCCGAGGCCCTCATTGACCAGGCGGTCGATCAGGGCGTGAACCTCCGCCTTGGCGCCGACGTCGATGCCCTGGGTCGGTTCGTCCAGCAACAGCAGGCGGGGGGTAACCGCCAGCATGCGGCCAATGACGACCTTCTGCTGGTTACCGCCTGATAAGGTATCCGCCGGGAGCTCGCGGCGCGGGGGCTTGATCCGCATTGAATCGATAAAACGCTCGGCGAGCGCCGTCTCAGCGGCCGGCGAGACAAACCCGTGCCGGGCGATGCGGTCGAAGGATGACAAGCTGAGGTTCCTGGCGACGCTGAAGCCGGGCAGCAAACCCTGGGCGCCGCGGTCCTCCGGAACAAGGGCGATGCCCCGGCGCAACGTGGTCCAGGGATCAGCGGCGAGCGGTTGCCCCTGCCAGATCACCTCACCGGTCGCGTCCCGGTCAATGCCGAAGATGGCCCGCGCGATCTCGGACCGGCCCGAGCCGACGAGGCCGGCCAGGCCGACGATTTCGCCCGACCGGACCTGGAAACTCACGTCGCGAAACCCCGGCGGTCGTGAGAAACCCCGTACCTCGAGCAGCACCTCCCCGGGTTCGCGCCGGTGGCGCGGGTAGAGCTGTTCAACCTTGCGGCCCACCATCAGTTGGACCAACCTGTCCTGCGTCAACTCACCAAGTGAGGCGCTGCCGGCCAGGCGCCCGTCGCGCAGCACGGTTACGCGGCTGGCCACCCGGTAGATCTCTTCCAGGCGGTGTGAAATGAAGATAATCGCCGTGCCGCCGTCGCGCAGGCGCTCCACCAATCCGAAGAGCCGCTCGGTTTCCCGCTCGGTCAACGCAGCGGTCGGCTCATCCATGATGAGGATGCGCGCCTCGGCGAGCAGCGCGCGGGCGATCTCCACCAACTGCCTTTGCGCCTTGCCCATGCTGCCAAGCCGGCCGGAAAAATTCAGCGTTACCCCGAGGCTGTCGAAAACCCGGGCGGCGCGCCGCCGCATCTCCGGCCAGTCCAGAAGCCCCGCGCGGGTGCGCGGCGCGTCGCCCAGGAACAAATTTTCCAGCACCGAAAGGTCAGGGAAGAGGCTCGTCTCCTGGTACATGCAGGCGATCCCCAGTTTCCGGGCGTGATGCGGGTTGCGGATTTCGATCGGGGCGCCGCGTAACACGATTTTTCCCCGATCCGGCCGGTGGGCGCCGGCAATGATTTTGACGAGCGTGCTCTTGCCGGCGCCATTCTCCCCGAGCAAGGCGTGCACCTCACCCTCCTGCAACGAGAAGCCGACCCCGTCCAAGGCCGTAACGGTGCCGAAACGTTTGGCGATGTCGCGCATCTCAAGCACGACCGGGCTCGAGCTGAAATCAGCCGGCTGCGGCGCAGCGGGCGGTGGTGGTTCCGCGTTACTCATACCAACTGTCAGGGGAGCGGTGCAGCGTGTTGAACTGCGCCAGATCGTGGCCGAACCAGACTTGAGACCGGGTTTTTTCCGCCAGGCGGCGAATGCGTTCGATCGTCCGCTCATAACCGACCGAATCGTAGATGACCCCCTGCGGACGAACGGGCGGACCATAATTGGCCGCACAGTAGATTGCGTCGGAGGCAAGGATGATGCCGCCCGTCGCCGGCAGCCGGACGTGCAGCCCGAGCATGCCGCGGGCGTGGCCGCTGCCCCAGTTCAAAACCGTCGCGGCATCGCACAGCTCAACTTCGGGTTCGTCCCGGCGCACCAGCCTCCAGTTAAGGCTTAGCCGGATCCAGTGGTCGGTATCTGCCCAGACGTACGGTCCCATCCGCTCCTGGAAAGCGTAAGCCCGCAGGGCGGCATCGAACTCGTCTTCGTGCACGAGCAGTTGTGAACGGCGGAAAAATTCGACGCAACCCGCGTGGTCGTTGTGCAGGTGCGATAGCACCACATAACGAAGGTCGTCCGGGCCGAGCCCCAAGGCCCGCAGCCGGTTGGGCAACTGGCATTCTTCACCGCCGGTCCAGGGAAAAAGGTCCTGGAATTCCTGCGGCCAGCGGCCCCCCTCGCCCATCGCCTGCGGATGGCAGCCGGTATCAAACAGGAGCCTGCCGTCCGGATGATCGATCAGGTAAGCCGATACCGGGAATTCCACGAACTCTCCGGCCGGATGAGGGTTCGTACGGGAAGCGAGCTGCCAGCGGGCGATGAGCAGGGATTTGTCCATGCGCATCCGCCCGAGGTCGAGGACGTATAATCTGGTGCGAGTCATGGGAGGCGTGCGTTCACTCACGATTTCCGAATAATCCCGGCCGGGGCGGTTCGATCGCCTGCGCGGCCGGAGCCTTCACTGCATCCGTGGGGCGACGCTCAGAAGTTGTAGTTGTCGATGTTGTCTTTGGTGAAGATGAGGGGCGGGCCGAGGAGCACTTCCAACCCTTTATCCGTCTTGAACGGTTTGAATTTACCCAGGTGACCCGCCGTAAACTCGCGGTCGGCGGCGAGCCCCGCCGTGGCAAGCTCGTGCGCGGTGCAGACCGTCAGGTAGCCGTGAGCCGCCGGGTCCCACAGAACGGCGCTCTTTATCTGGCCGCCTTTGATGTAATCCCGGATGGCATTCGGGGTAGAGTTTCCTACCACCGCGATTTTGCCGGTCAGCCCCATCTGCTTGACGGCCTCTGCCGCCCCGGGGAGCGCGGCGGTGGTGATCGCGAAGATCCCCTTCAAATCCGGGCGGCTCTTCAGCAGGTCCTGCGTTTGTTGAAAGGCAAGCTGCTGGTCCTCCTGGCTCGGCTTGACGTCTACGATCTTGATGCCGGGATGTTTCTCCGCAATGGTCTTGCGCATCGCCGCCAGCCAGGCGCTCTGGTTGGGCGCCGTGAGGGTCGACGTCACCACCGCCGTATCCGCATTCTCGCCCACCTGCTTAACCATCTCTTCAACCAGGGAGGCACCGAAGGCGTCGTAGCTGACAAAATTGACGAAGACCTCCCGGTAGTCTGCGTCGCCGTCCCAAGTCATCACGTGGCTCCCGGCCGCCTTCGCTTTTTTTAGAACCGGGACGATTGCCGCAGGATCATCCGCCGCCACGGCGATCACGCTCGGCTTCGCGGCGACGGCGTTATCGAGCATTTCGATTTGTTTATCCACCTGGTCAGTCGTCGGTCCCTGCCAGATGACCGTGGTGTCGGACTTAAGTTCGTTCGACGCTTCATCGACGCCCTTTTTGACGGCGTTGTAGTAAGGAATCCCGACCAGCTTGGGCATGACGAGAATCTTCAGTCTTGCGGCGGCTGCCGGGCAGGGCGCGAGCAAGGACCAGGCGCCCAGGGAAGCCGCGATGAGCAGCGAATAGATGGATTGAGGGGATTTCATGGGGTTGTTTGTCTGAGGAGAAGACAGGCGAGGCACGCGCGTTTTGTCGTTTCAGCAAAGCCTTGGGGTTCGCACGCCAAACCCGAAGCGTTTAGATTGGTTATTTTAGATTGGTTGGACCAAAGCCTTCCGGATGCGCCGGGTACACCCGGCACAGGTGCACCGCCGGGTCGCGCGGCGATGTTCCGCCGTGATCAACCGGCCGGAGACCAGCCAAGCCTTAGAGTCGCAAGTTATATGAACGCAATGGTTTACGTCTACTCTTAACTTTGTCGAGGCGCCCCCGGGCACGGGCCGGGGTGCGTGGGGCGGCTGTCGGAGCAAAATTCGGACGGTCACGGTGGGGGAAGGTAAAATTGGTACGACCTTTCGCCAAGATGGTAAAGGCTTCCGCGTGCGTCAACAAAAATTTTTGAAAAACTCTTACGCGCCGCAGACCGCCGCTGCGGGGTCACAACCGCCTCGCGCCGGTTTCCGGCGGCACCGGGGCAAAATTGGTCCGGCCAAAAGGGTCCGCCGGTGGCGCGCGCAGGGGCGGAAACTCGCACGCGCCGATCAGCGCGCGCGGCCGGAAGGTTTTCCGGCGGCGCTGACGCCTGAGCGGCGGCGGGCTCGGGGTTTGGGCGCGCCGTTGTTCAGCGCGGAAGGCTCAGCCGGGGATTGTTCATGCCGCACCTCAGGCACCCCCTGGTGATGGGTGCTCAACACCTTCGAGGATTCCTCATCCCAGATCCGAAAATGCGCGTCCATCGCCGCCAGGGCCGCTTCCGGGTCACGCGCGCGGATCGCCTCGACGAGCGGCCCATGCGACGCATCCGTACGTTTCGCCGCCCCCGGCACGCTGCGGACCAGGAAATGGCGCTGGTAAAGCGTCCGCCGCAGCACGTTCGACAAACCGTCGATGATGATTGAAATGACGGGATTGCGAGCGCTCGCGGCCAGGCGCAGGTGAAACCGGTAATCCGCTTCCAGGCGGTCCTGGGCGTCGGTCGCCTCGAGCATTTGCCGGGCGAGCCGGTCGAGTTCCGCTACGTCGTCGGCGCTTGCCATTTTGGCTGCCCGGCGGGCAATCTCCCGTTCGAGCGCCTCGCGGGCCACGTGCAATTCCTCAACGCTGATCAGGCCGAGGGCCAAAGCCAGGTCAAAATAAAATCGAATGAACTCCGAATTAGGGAGGCTCACGTACGTGCCGCTACCCTGCATCCGCTTGAGCACTCCCAACTGTTCCAGCATCGCCAGACGTTCGCGCAACGTCGAACGCTGAACGCCTAGCCGGGCGGCCAGCTCCCGTTCCGGGGGTAACTTCGTCGTGAGAGACGACGATGAGGCGGCTGAGCCGAGCTCCAGCAGCACGTCGCGCAGCTTTGACAGCAGGGGGTCCATTGATGCGGAATTGGTACGACCTATAAACTGGGCGGCGGCTGCGCGCCTGTCAAGCTCTATCCCGGTCACACGGTCACACGGCGGGCACAGCGGGTTTGGCGGGCACAACGGAAGAGTTCACACGGCGAACACGGCGAGCCACGGTGGGAAGACAGGATCATCCGCAGAACACGCAGAAGAACGTAGAAAAGAGAAGACATCCACAGATTACACGGATTGACACAGATTAAGAGGACCAGGCAGCAACTCCAAGGTTGACACTCGCACCCATCCCCCATGCTGCCGCTCCGAACTCCGAACTCCGAACTCCGAACTCCGAACTCCGAACTCCGAACCCCGAACCCCGAACCCCGAACCCCGAACCCCGAACTCCGAGACGTTTCAGGCCTCGGGCGCCAGCAACCGCTGGATCGTGGCCTTGAGCACCTCGCTGGAAACCGGTTTCGTGAGGTGGGCCGCAAACCCGGCGTTACGGCTCTTTGCAATGTCTTCTTTCATTCCGAAGCCACTCACGGCTATGCCCGGGATTTGTCTGCCGTTCTGCTGCTGCAGGCGCCGGATCAAGTCGTGTCCGGAACCGTCCTGCAATCCGAGATCACTGATCAAAAGATCAAACGCCTCGCTCGCGGCAAGTCTCAGCGCCGATTCCACTCCATCGGCGACGCTCACCTCGTGGCCCAAACGCCGCAGCAACCTTTGCATCACGGATAGCGTGTCGGCATGATCATCCACCATCAGGATGCGCCATTGGTGAGGCTGGTGGTGGGCGCGGGCGGGGATGCCTTCTACGGTAACGGGCCTGATTGCGCTCGATACCGCGGACGCCGACGCCACTGGTAATTGGACCGTGAAGGTTGTGCCGTGGCCGATCCCGGCGCTCTGGGCCGAGACGATGCCGCGGTGCATCTCGACGATCGGGCGGGAAATGGCCAGCCCTAAACCCAGCCCTTCCGGATTCATCTCCTGGCCTCGCTCGAAAGGTTCAAAAATTCTCGGCACCATTTCAGGTGCAATCCCGATCCCGGTGTCGGCGACCTGGATACAGATTCGTTGGGGATCAGGGTTAAACGACCGGAGCCGGATCTTACCCCCTGCCGGGGTGAATTTGATCGCGTTCTTGATCAGATTCCAAAAAACCTGTTGCAGGCGCGCCTCATCGGCATTGAGCACGTGGGATCCGGCTCCCAAATCGACCGTCAACACCAGGTTTTTCCGTTCAATCCCGCTGGCGCAGACGTCCAATGCCGAGAGCACAAGGCGGTGAACATCAACCGGGCTGAAGCTCAGGTGCAGCTTGCCTTGAGTAATGCGGGTAATGTCCAGGAGGTCATCGATCAGCCGCGCCTCGAGTTCGGCGTTTCGCGAAATGATCTGGAGATCGTCACGGATGATCGCCGGCAGCGTCGGATCAGCGGCGAGCGCCGACGCGGAACACAGGATCGGCGTTAATGGCGTCCTCAGTTCGTGGCTCAGCATTGCGATGAATCGATCCTTGGCATGGCTGGCCGCCTCGGCCTCCCGCCTTGCTTCCTGAGCAGCCTGATAAAGGCGCGCCCTTTCCAAGGCCATGGCCACGGAGCGGGCCAGGTTCTCAGCGAGCCCAATCTCGCCCGAAACGTAAACCCGCTCGGATTGAACCAAAGCAAACGTTATCACCGCTTCCACCGCCTGCCCCCGTACGACGGGCACGAGGATCGCGGACCGGGTGCCAAGCCGGATCAGGCGGTTGCATCCCGCGTTGGTGTCACGGTGTGGAGAAATCTCGTCGAGAAACCGTGGAATCTCACCGTAAAGCTGGACCTTCCGGCTGCGAAATGCCTTGGCCACTAAAAAACCGGAATCCAGCGGAATGGGATTCAGATCCGCGATCAGCTCGGGTACAGAAACATGACCGGCGGGAGATCCCTGCCATGCAACCAGGCGGATCGTCCCGTCATCCGCCGCCCGGTCGACCAAACAAACGTCCGCGAACTGCGGAACCGTCAGGCCGGCCACCGCGGCCAGGATTTCCTGGACCGCGAGCGGGGTCATCAAGGCCTGGCTTACCTCCGCCAAAAATGCCGACCGTCGCTCCGAGGCTTCCGCTTCAGCCCGTGCGGTCTGTTCCCGGAACAATTGCGCGCGCTCTTCGGCCTGACGTTTCAGTTGCTGACTCTTTTTGAACAGGTCGACAAAGAACATCACCTTCGCCCGTAGGACTTCCGGCACAATCGGCGTCAGGATGTAATCGACCGCGCCGAGCGAGTAACCGCGAGACACGTGCGTTTCGGAATCACTGACGGCGCTGACAAAAATGATCGGCGTTTGTGCTGACTGCTGGCGCTGCCGGATCAGGGCTGCCGTCTCGAAGCCGTCGAGAATCGGCATACTGACGTCGAGAAGGATCAAGGCGAACTCCTGTTTCAGCAGGCAACGCAGGGCCTCGGTCCCGGACTGGGCCAGCACCAGGCGCTCGCCCAGGTCGGCCAGGATCGCTTGCAGGGCCAGCAGCTTGTCGTGCCGGTCATCAACCAGCAGGATATTGACGGGTCCGTCGGGCACGGACGAGCCGGCCGGCGTCTCAATAACGGGTTCTGAGTACAGCGGCGGAGACATGGCAGGCGTCCTGGGCGGCTAGATGCTTTTGCCGTTCGGACGGCACACAGGTTTTTCCCGGCGTTCAGGGCAACGAATCATGGCGGCTGATCAGCGGTGCAGCCAAAGGCGCAACACCGAGAGAAGTTGTTCGGTATCCACCGGTTTGGAAATGTAATCGGAGCAGCCGGCTTCCAGGCATTTTTCCCGGTCACCCTTCATCGCTTTGGCCGTCAGCGCCAGGATGGGCAAGCCGCGGAACCGTTCCTGGCGCCGGATGATTTGGGTCACCTCGTAGCCATCCATTTCCGGCAACATGATATCCATCAAGACGACGTCGACGTCGGGCCGTTTGTCCAGCTCTTCCAAAGCCTCGCGCCCGTTCTCAGTCGGGATAACCTCCATTTCATAACGTTCGAGTACGCTCGTCATGGCAAAGACATTGCGAATGTCATCATCGACCAGGAGGACCTTCCTGCCTGCCAGCACGGCCTTGTCGCTGTGCACGGTGCGCAGCAACTGTTGCTGATAATGCGTCAAGTCTTCCAAGGCCGTGTGCAGCAACAAGGTCGTCTGGTCCAGCAGCCGCTCGGGCGACCGCACATCTTTCAGCACGATCGAACGCGCCAACTGGTGCAGGCGCGCCTCTTCGGAGGGCGCCAGCTCTTTGGCCGTATAGACCACGATGGGCAAATGCCGGAATCGCGGCTGATTTCGCAGTTCTTCGAGCAGTTCGCGCCCCGAGATTTGTCCGGGTAGACGCAGGTCGATCACCAGGCAATCAAATTCCTGCTGCGCCAGCAAAGTGCGCGCCGCTTCAGCATCCGTTGCGGTCGTGACTTCGACGTCGGGGTTGGCGATCAATTCGACGGTGCCGAGCCGCTGCGCGTCATTATCCTCGACGACCAAGAGCCGCTTTACCGGCCGGTCGATGAAATCACCCACTTCACGGAAGGCCTGTTCAACCTGATCGCGCGAGACCGGTTTGGTCAGGCAACGCAGCGCGCCGTGCTTCAGGCCGCGTTGCGGTTCATCGTGCGCCGAGATGATCACGACCGGGATATGGCGGGTGCCAAGATCCGATTTCAAGCGGTCAAGCAAACGCCAGCCATCAACGTGCGGCAGGGAGATATCCAGGGAAACCGCGTCGGGCTTGTAATCATCAATCAGGGTCAACGCGGTCCGCCCGTCCGGGGCCAGCAAATACTTGAAGCCCTGGGCGCGCGCGATCTCAGACAGCAAGGGTCTGAAAGCAGGATCATCCTCAACGATAAGCAGGCTGCGATCTCCGGGCAGGAGGTTGAACCGGTCGTCGGTGAGGGCGGCTTCGAGGCGGCCGGCATCGGCGTCCGCGGCATCCTCCTGCTCGCGTCCGGGATCGTTTGCCGGCAACGGCACGGAACGCCCATTGGAGACCGGCGCCGCGATCCGCAGCGGCGCCGTAATGTCGCCCTCTGAGCGCCTGTTGAAATGGCGGCCGGCCAAGGCCGAACCCGGCGCGTCGACCGCAAGGTACAAGGTAAACGTGCTGCCGAACCCGACGGTGCTGGTCAGCACGATCTCGCCCCCAAGCAGGCAGGCGAGTTCGCGGCTGATCGCCAGACCCAGCCCGGTCCCCCCGTAGCGGCGGCTGGTCGAACCGTCGGCCTGTTGGAACGCTTCGAAAATGATGGCCTGCTTTTCCGGCGGGATCCCGATACCGGTATCCGTCACGCTGAACGCCACCACCTCCGAAGCCTCACGCAGAGCCACGTGATTCGCCATCCAGGGTTCCCGCACGGGCGCCACGCGCAGAGACACCCGCCCGCGATCTGTAAACTTGAAAGCGTTCGACAGCAGGTTCTTGAGGACCTGCTCCAGGCGGTGCGCGTCCGTCTGCAAGGTGGCCGGCAGACGAGGATCAAATTCGATCAGGAAGGTTAACCCTTTGCTCTGGGCCACGTGCCGGAACGTGCGCTCAACGGAATTACGGATGTCGTTCAGAATCACCGGACGGATATCCAGGGTCACGGTGCCCGACTCGATTTTCGACAGGTCGAGGATGTCGTTGATCAACCGCAGCAGGTCTTTGCCCGAACCGTGGATCGCTTTGGCGTACTCGACTTGCTTGGACAGCAGGTTGCCTTCCGGGTTGCCGGCGAGCTGGTCGGCGAGAATGAGCAAGCTGTTGAGCGGCGTGCGCAGCTCGTGGCTCATGTTGGCCAGGAACTCGCTCTTGAATTTACTGGTCAACGCGAGTTGCGCCGCCTTTTCTTCAAGCGCCTGGCGCGCCTGCTCCACCTCGCGGTTCTTGGCTTCAACCTCCCGGTTTTTCCGTTCGACTTCTGCGTTCCGCTCAACCAGCTGCCGCGCTTTCTGTTCAAGTTCGAGGTTGGTCGTCTGCAACTCCAACTGGCGGCTCTGCAGCTCGTTGGTCAGGGATTGGGACTGCTTGAGGAGATCTTCGGTCAGGCTGTTTGCTTCGATGGTGTTCAGAACGATCCCGATGCTCTCGGTCAACTGATCCAGAAAGGCCTGGTGCGTGGGGCTGAAGCGCTGAAAACTGGACAGCTCGATCACGGCCTTCACCTGGCCTTCGAACAGCACCGGCAGGATGATGATGTTAACCGGCATCGCCGCACCGAGGCCGGAGAAGATAGAAACGTAATTTGCGGGCGCTTCGTTGAGCAGGATGCGTTGTTTTTCGAGGACTGCCTGGCCGACCAATCCCTCGCCGGCCTGGAACGCTTCGCGCACGCTGTGCACATCCTGGAAGGCATAGCTCGCCAGGAGCCGGATCCGGTCGCGATTGCGCCCGCCGGTCTCAGTCGCCCCTGGGTCGTCACTCCCGGCGATGTAGAAGACGCCCTGCTGCGCGTTGACGACCGGGGCCAGCTCCGAAAGGATCATCCGGCCGACCGTCATCAGGTCGCGTTGTCCCTGCAGCATGCGGGTAAACTTCGCCAGGTTGGTCTTCAGCCAGTCCTGTTCGCTGTTTTTCAAGGTGGTATCGCGCAGGTTCCGGATCATCTCGTTGATCGTGTCCTTCAGCTGGGCCACCTCACCCTGGGCTTCGACGGTGATCGAACGGGTCAGGTCGCCTTTGGTCACGGCCGTTGCGACGTCGGAAATGGCACGCAACTGGGTCGTCAGGGTTGCCGCCAGCTGATTCACGTTCGAGTTCAGGTCGCGCCAGGTGCCGTCGGCGCCGGGCACGTTCGACTGGCCGCCCAGCTTGCCTTCGGTGCCCACCTCGCGTGCAACCGTGGTCACCTGGTCAGCGAAGGTCGCCAGGGTGTCGATCATGCTGTTGATCGTGTCGGCCAGTTCCGCGATCTCGCCTTTTGCCTCGACGGTGAGCTTGCGCTTGAGATCGCCGCGCGCCACCGCCGTCACGACTTTGGCGATGCCGCGCACCTGCCCGGTCAGGTTGCTGGCCATGAAGTTGACCCCGTCGGTCAGGTCACGCCACGTACCTGACACACCTTCAACCTTGGCCTGGCCGCCCAGCTTGCCTTCGGTCCCGACCTCGCGCGCCACCCGCGTCACCTCCGAGGCAAACGAATTGAGCTGGTCGACCATCGTGTTGATCGTGTTCTTGAGCTCCAGGATTTCCCCCTTGACGTCGACGGTGATTTTCTTGGAAAGATCGCCCCGCGCCACCGCCGTGGTCACCGCCGCGATGTTCCGGACCTGATTCGTCAGATTGCCGGCCATGAAGTTGACCGAATCGGTCAGGTCCTTCCAAACCCCGGAAACCCCGCGCACGTTAGCTTGGCCGCCTAAACGCCCTTCAGAACCGACCTCACGGGCGACGCGCGTCACCTCCGAGGCAAACGACCCCAACTGGTCAACCATGGTGTTGATCGTGTTCTTGAGTTCCAGGATCTCGCCCCGCACATCCACCGTGATCTTGCGGGAGAGATCGCCCATGGCCACGGCGGTCGTGACCTCGGCGATATTGCGCACCTGGCCCGTCAGGTTGCTGGCCATAAAGTTCACGTTGTCGGTCAGGTCCTTCCAGGTGCCGGCCACCCCGCGCACGTCGGCCTGGCCGCCCAGCTTGCCCTCGGTGCCCACCTCCCGCGCCACCCGGGTCACCTCCGAGGCAAACGAACTCAACTGGTCGACCATCGTGTTGATCGTATTTTTCAACTCCAGGATCTCGCCCCGCACGTCCACCGTGATCTTTTTGGACAAATCACCGTTGGCCACCGCCGTGGTCACCGCCGCGATGTTGCGCACCTGGCCCGTGAGGTTGCCGGCCATGGAGTTGACTGAGTCAGTCAGGTCTTTCCAGGT